>JALWCD010000044.1 GCA_027036915.1 Thermodesulfatator sp.
TAAGGGCTCCGGGTCCGGGGTCCTGGCCGTTTTCGGCCTCCATGGGGATATGGACCATGACGGTAAAGCCCCGGGCGTGGGCCTCCCGGGCCAGCCGGGGGGTGAAAGGGGCCAGGGGCAGGAAAGAAAAATTGAGGGGCAGCCCCAGCTCGAAAAATCGTCTCTCAAGCCCGGGACGCTGCCCCATATCGTCAATGATGAAGGCCACCAGGGGTTTTCCGGAGGAAGATAAAGGGGAAGTCTTTTGCGGAGGGGAGGGTTGAGGGGTTTTCCGGAAACTCGAGGTCTTGGAGGACCGGGAAGGAGCTCCGGGCCGAACGGCGGGTCCTGAGACGCCCCGGGGTTTCAGTACCCAGAGAAGGGCCAGAAAGGTGAGGAGAGCCAGCAGGATGAGGAGAGCCCAGGCCAGGGCCCCCGGAAGATCCCGGGGGCCTCTGGAGCTCCGGCCGCGTCTCTTTTGTCTTTTTCCCAAGGGTCAGTATTTGATTCGGGTAAGATTTTCGAGGCTTTTCAGGACCTTTAGGGCCTCCCGGAGCTGAAAATCTTCGGCCAGAAGATCCCTGGCCTCGGGCCCGGTCTTTTCCTTATGCTGGTCTGGATTCTCAAGGTGGCCCTTGAGGTCCTTTTCCCGGATTGCCGGGTGCTTGCGCAGACATTCGGGTTTAATCTCCGGGATCTCAAGATCCGGCTCTATGCCCTCGGCCTGGATGGAACGGCCGCTGGGGGTGTAATACTGGGCCGTGGTAAGCCTTACGGCCGAACCGTCAGGCAAGGGAATAATGGTCTGCACAGAGCCCTTGCCGAAGGTTTTGGTACCCAGGATAACCGCCCGATGATGGTCCTGGAGGGCTCCGGCCACGATCTCGGAGGCCGAAGCCGAACCGGCGTTGACCAGAACCACTAAAGGATAGGCGTGTTTGTCTTTATTGGGACGGGCCTCGAACTTGAAGTTCTGATCCTTACGACGGCCTTTGGTGTAAACGATGAGACCTTCCTCCAGAAATTCGTCGGCCACCTCCACCGCGGCGTCGAGAAGACCCCCGGGATTGTTCCGGAGATCCAAGATGAGCCCCTTAAGCCCCTCCTTTTCAAGCTCCTTAAGGGCCTTGCGAAGCTCGGACGCGGTCTTCTCCTGGAAACTGGAGATCCTCACGTAACCGTAGCCGGGCTCAAGCATGCGATAACGCACGCTCTTTATGGGGATCACGTCCCGCACCAGAGTGATATCCTTGAGTTCCTTGAACCCCTCCCTGAAGATGGAAATGGTGACTTTCGTCCCCTTGGGCCCCCGCAGAAGTTTTACGGCCTCGATCAGACTCATGCCCTTGGTGGGTTTGCCGTTGATCTTGATAATCTTATCCCCGGGCTTGAGCCCGGCCTTCCAGGCCGGCGTACCCTCGATGGGCGCCACCACGGTGAGCACGCCGTCCCGGATGGTGATCTCGATCCCTATCCCGGTGAAGCTGCCCCTGGTCTCTATCTGAAGCTCCTTATAGTCGTCGGGCTTGAGAAAAGAGGAATGGGGATCAAGATTGGAGAGCATTCCCTGGATGGCTCCGTAAATAAGGTCTCTGGTGGGGACCTCTTTGACGTAGTTTTCCTCCACCAGCTCTAGGACCTGGGAAAAGAGCCTCAGACTCTCGTACGGATCTTGAGAGGCCTTCTTTTCCCCGGATAAAGCCGGACTCAGGCTCCCCCAAAACAAAATCCAAACCAGAAATCCAATAAAACTGCGTTTCATAGCCCTACCTCACCAGTTTCAGGTGTTTCAGGTTTAACCATTCCAGAGGATTCTGGGGCCTTCCTCCGTAACGCAATTCGTAATATACCCCACTCGGGCCGAAAGGCGAGGCCCCTACCCGGCCGAGGACCTCTCCCGTGGCCACCTCCATTCCCGGAAGGACTCGGATCTCCGAAAGCCCCCCGATGAGGGAGACGAAACCGTAGCCGTGATCCAGGACCAGCACCTTTCCCCGCCCCTCGATCCACTTCAGACGGGCCACCCGGGCCGAAAAAGGGGCTTTAACCTCGGTTCCCGGAGAAGCTCCGATGAAAATCCCGGGACTGAAGGAGATCTTGCCCGTAAAAAGATCCCGATCGAGGCCGTAAAAACGAAGAACCCGCCCGGAGACCGGGGGCTCAAGAAAGCCCTTGACCTCAAAAAGGGGCCTCAGAAGGACCCGGGGTGAGGGCCTGGAGAGCCGGTTTTTTTTCTCTTCTTCCAGCTTTTTAAGTCTTTTCCGGGTGGCCGAAACCTCCCGGGCCAGGTTCTCGATCTCCTTTTGAGCCGCAAGAAGCAATTCCAGGGTCTCACGATAGAGTCGTTTGTTCTTCCGTACATGGGCCAGGAGAACCTCTTTTTCCTTCCGGGCCAGATGAAGCTCTTTTCTTTTTTCCCTCAAACGTTCTTCCTGGCTCAGGAGGGCCGAAAGTTCGGCTTCCCGGGCCTTTTTCAGGGCCAGAAGCCTTTCCCGATAGGCCCGGAGTTCCTTCATCCTCTGGCTCTCGTTCTGGATGATGGCCTGAAGGTAATCCTCCCTTCTTAAGAAATCGTTGATCTTTCGGGGCTCGAAGATAAGGTTCAGCCAGGCGGTCCTGGAAAGCATGCTCAGAATGGCCAGCTCCCGGCTCAGACGGGCCTTGAGACGGGCCTCTTTCTGCCTTAAAAGTTCCATCTCCTTCTCAAGCCAGCTTATCCTTTCCCTGATCCGGGCCATATCTTTTTCAAGGCGCGAGATCTCCCTTCCCAGTTGTGAGATTTCGTCCGCCAGATCCTGCAACTCCCGAAGGATGGACTTTTCCCGTTGTTCGGTTTGTCTGAGCAGGCGTCTTTTTTCCTGAATCTTTTCTTTTAAGGAAGAGGCGGCGCAGGGCTGCCAGCCGAAACTTAAGAAAAGTAGCGCCGCACCGAGAACCAGGAAACCAAGGCGGAAAATAATCCCACCCCTCCTATGCCAGAGATTAGATATTCTCCGGGCGGGTCTACCCAGCGAAAATCCAGAAAAGGCCATAAGCCCACCAGCAGCTGATCCAGATAGGTCCTCAAGCCCGCAAAGAATCCCAAGGCCAGCAGGGCCGCCCCGGAGCCCACCAGAAAACCCGCCGCCACCTTGGGCCGGGAAATGTACCCCGGTGTGGCCCCCAGAAGAGAAAGGATTTCTATCTCTTCCCGCTGTTTTTCCAGGCTGAAATGGATGACCAGGGCCATAAGAAAGCCCAGGGATGAAAGAAGTAGAAAGCCGCTCAGCATGGTTAACCTTTTGACCAGCTGGGCAAAATTGTAAAATCTTCCCAGCCAGCTTTCCGCGTACTGGACTTTTATAACCCCCCGAAGTCTTTCTATTTCGGGAAAATTTTTTCGGGCCAGCTCCAGATCCCGCAGGGGATTCTCAAAGACCACCTCAAAGAAAAGGGGCAGCCGGGAGAGATCCAGCTCCTCAAGCACTTCTGGACTCTCCCGGAAGATTTTCCTGAGCTCTTTCAAAACCTCCTTCTGCCCAACCAGCCTTACTTCTCTCACCCCGGGCAGAGCCTTAAGACGATCTACGATTATTTTCTGATCCTCACCCTTGATATCCGGACGGACATAAACCGTCAGGGCCAGAGCCCGAGCCGTTTTTTGGGAGAAAACATAGATATTGTAATAAAGGAAAAAGAAAAAAAGCAGCACCGTAACGGAGGAAGCCAGAATGAAAAGTGTCATAAGATATGTGCCCCGATTTAGCCAGAGCTCCGTCCAGAGACGTCTAAACATACTCCTCCACCAGCCTTCCGTTTTGAAGAGCCAGAAGTCGTCGATGGCGATCACGAAAAAGGGATTCGTCGTGGGTGGCCAGGAGGATGGTAATCCCCTCCGCATTCAGTTCCTCAAGAATCTCCAGGATCTCCCGGCTACGATCAGGATCCAGATTGCCCGTAGGTTCATCGGCCAGGATGACCTCCGGTTCCCGCACCACGGCCCGGGCGATGGCCACCCGCTGTTTTTCTCCTCCGGAAAGGGCTTTTACCTTAAGGTCCCGCTTTCCTGAGAGTCCCAGACGTTTGAGAATGGCCGATACCCTTCGCTTAGCCTCTACGGGGGGGATGCCCAGAACCTCAAGTCCCAGATAAATATTCTCGAAGACGGTCTTTTCGGGCAAAAGTCTGAAATCCTGAAAAATAAAACCCATCCTTCGACGCAGTTTTGTCAGCTTTTTA
>JALWCD010000045.1 GCA_027036915.1 Thermodesulfatator sp.
GGGTTTGCAGAAAAGAGAGCGCGGCCTCGTCTCCTTTAAGTTCGCGGGTAAGGGCATATATCCTTCGCAGGGCCTCGGAGTAAAAGGGGGCTTCCCGCGGAATCTCCCGATAGATCCCGAGGGCCTCCTCGCTGCGCCCTTCCTTCTCCAGCACCAGCCCCAGAAAGAACTTAAATCCGGGTCTTTCAGGAAACTTCTTCAGGGACTCCCGGAGAAACCTTTCAGCCTCAGACCATTTTTCCTGCGCCAGCAGGATCTGGAGCAGGGCCTGACGGGCATGGAAGTCCTCCGGATCCCGCTCCAGATAACTCCGATAGAGTTTTTCGGCCTCCTCGAAAGCCCCTATCTTGCGCAGATATTCTCCGACCTCCATCATGACCTCGAAACGATAATCCGAAAGCTCAACCGCTTTGAGATAGCTTTCCTTGGCCGCAAGCGGCTGATCGGACCTGGCAAGAAGCCGGGCCTTGAAGAGCCATAGGGAGACCGAATCCGGATGGATCTTAAGGAGTCGGTCCACGGAATCCACCGCTCCGGCGAGATCCTTCTGGGCCAGGTAGGCGTTGAGGAGGAGCCCCAGGGCCTTTTCGTTGCCGGGGTCCTCCTCCAGGACCTTCTCCAGGGTCACCACGGCCCGGGCGAAACGTTTTTCCGAAAGATAGATCCGGGCCAGAAGGAGCCGGAGTTCCAGATCGCCCGGGGCCAGTTTGAGGGCCTTGCGGGCCACGGCCTCGGCCTTCTGATACTCCCCGAGACGGCCATAAATTTCTATTAGAAGCTTCCGGGGATAGAGGGCCCGGGGGTCCTTCCGCAGGACCCGGTAAAGCTCCTTCCGGGCCTCGGAAAGACGGCCTTCCTGATAGGCCCTGACCGCCACCAGAAAATGGTAATAGGCCTCGGCTTTTTGGCCGGCCCGGACCGGTGAAACCACCAGAACACTCAGGACCAGCCAGCTAAGCGGTAGAGCCTTCCAGAGCCAGCGGATAGTTGTGCGCATCAGGCAATCTCTCCTCCAGGTATTTCCTGAGCTTGCGGAGAAGTCTTTCCTCCAGCTGGCGGACCCTCTCCCGGGAGATCCCGAAACGTTTGCCGATCTCCTGAAGGGTAAGGGGTTCCTCGGAAAGAAGACGCTCGTAGAAGATGACCTTCTCCTTGTCTTTGAGGGTTTTACCGAATTCGTGCAAAATTTGGGAGAAACGGGTAAGGACCTCGTCCTTGGCGATCCGATCCTCCACCGAAGGACCGGGAGCCCGCAGAAAATCCCGATAGGTGTCCTCGGAATCCTCCTTGATGGGGGCCTCGAGACTCACGTCCGAGGCCGAAAGCCTCTGCTCCATCTCGATCACGTCTTTTTCTTTCACCTGGAGCCTTTCGGCCAGAAGTTTGGAGGTGGGTTTAAAACCCAGGGCCTCCAGGCGTTCCTTTTCCTTTTTGAGATTGTAGAAAAGTTTGCGCTGGGCCTGGGTGGTTCCGATCTTGACCAGACGCCAGTTATCCATGATGTACTTGAGGATGTAGGCCTTGATCCAGAAGGAAGCGTAGTAGGAAAACTTGACCCCGCGATAGGGGTCGAACTTCCGTACGGCCTGAAGCAGCCCCAGATTGCCCTCCTGGATGAGGTCCAGAAAATTGCGGTTCCAGAATTGCTGAAACTCAAGGGCGATCTTGACCACCAGACGCAGATTGGAGGTTACCAGTTTGTAGGCCAGACGGGGATCCCTGGTCTCGTAATATTCTTTGGCGATGCGTTCCTCTTCCTCCCGGGAAAGGAGAGGAAACTTGCTGATTTCCGCCAGATAACGCTGCAGGGGGTCGACGGCCGAAGGCAGAGATTTGTTCTCCTCCAGAGCCGGTACCGGAAGGGTGGTCTCCTGTCCGGCTTCCGGATTCAGGAATCCGACCTCGGCGGGCAGATCTTTTTGGCTTGTAGAACGTTTCCTTTTGGAAGCCATGAGGCTATTATACCCGAACTGGTCTCAGCTTCTATAACCGTGTTTGCGGAGGTACACCTGAAGGGCCGCGATGGCCGCCGGGGTAACCCCGGAGATTCTCAGGGCCTGCCCGAAGGACCGGGGCCTCACCTGCGAAAGTTTCTCCCGGACCTCGTTCGAAAGCCCGGGAATCTTCCGGTAGTCAAGATCCTGCGGAAGGGGCATGTTTTCCCACCGACGGAAGCGTTCCACCTCCCTGCGCTGCCGTTCAATGTAGCCGGCGTATTTGGTCTCGATCTCAAGCTCTTCCAGGACCTCTTCGGGGAATTCCGAAAGCTCCGGGAAAGCCGGTCTGATCTTCTCCAGGGGAACGTCCGGGCGCCGGAGAAGGTCGTAGAGTCGCACGCTTTCCCGGAGGGGCGAGGCCCCCAGAGTCTCGAGAAGCCCGTTCACCCGTTCGGGAGGGACTTTGATCTCCCGGAGGAGGGCGAGGGCCTTCTCTAGGAGGGCCTTTTTGCGCTCATACCGGGCCCAGTCTTCTTCCGGAAGCAATCCCAGTTTTCGGGCCAGCGGCATGAGCCTCAGGTCGGCGTTGTCTTCCCGCAGGAGGAGCCGGTATTCCGCCCGCGAGGTGAACATCCGATAGGGCTCCTTAGTGCCCTTGGTCACCAGATCGTCGATGAGGACCCCGATATAGGCCTGGGAACGATCCAGGACAAAAGGCTCCTCCTCCCGGGCGTAGAGGGCGGCGTTGATTCCGGCCATGATCCCCTGGGCCGCGGCCTCCTCGTAACCGGAGGTCCCGTTGATCTGGCCGGCCAGGAAAAGTCCGGCCACCAGCTTGGTCTCCAGGGTGGGCTTGAGCTGAATGGGGTTCACGTAATCATATTCGATGGCATAGCCCGGTCTGAGGATTTCGGCCCGCTCAAGCCCCGGGATACTACGGACCATCCTCCACTGGACATCCACCGGAAGGCTGGTGCTGATCCCGTTGGGGTAGACCTCCACGGTGTCAAGCCCCTCGGGCTCAAGGAAGATCTGGTGGCGTTCCCGATCCGGGAAACGGAAGACCTTGTCCTCGATGGAGGGACAGTAACGGGCCCCCACCCCCTCAATGAGACCGGTGAAAAGCGGCGAGCGATCCACCGCGCCTTTTATGATTTCGTGGGTTTCGGGGGTGGTGTGGGTGATGAAACAGGGCACCTGAGGTAGCGGCGGGCGCTTTCCTTTATTGCGGAAGGAAAAAAGCGGCGGGGGATCGTCCCCCCACTGGACCTCGAGGCGGGAATAGTCTATGGTTCGTCCGTCAAGACGCGGGCAGGTCCCGGTCTTGAGGCGTCCCATCTCGAAGCCGAGCTCCCGGAGACACTTCGACAGGCGATTCGAGGGCGGATCTCCCATCCGTCCGGCGGCAAAGTGCTCAAGCCCGATGTGGATGAGACCCCGCAGGAAGGTCCCGGTGGTCACCACCACGGCCTTTCCGTAATAGATCTCCCCCACCCGGGTCTCGACCCCGTAGACCCGGCGATCCTTAACCAGGATCCGGGAGACCATGGCCTGTTTCACCGTCACCCGGGGAGCCCGGGTGAGAACGCGATACATGCGGGCCTGGTAGCGCAGACGGTCGGCCTGGGCCCGGGTGGCCCGCACGGCCGGCCCCTTCCGGGTGTTGAGCCTGCGAAACTGAATGCCGGTTTCATCTATGGCCCGGGCCATCTCGCCCCCGAGGGCGTCAATCTCTTTCACCAGATGTCCCTTGGCCAGCCCTCCGATGGCCGGGTTGCAGCTCATGGCCCCGATACGCTCAAGGTTTACGGTCAGCACCAGGACGCGGCAGCCCATGCGCGAGGCCGCGAGCGCGGCCTCGATCCCCGCATGCCCGGCCCCGATGACAATAACATCAAAGGTTTCGGGATAGACGCTCACTTCAATCACCCTTTACGGTGAGATTGTCCACCACACCCTTTACCCCCCTGGTGGTCCGAACGATCTCGAGCACCCGTCGGCGCTGTTCCTCGTTCTTCACCATGCCGGTTAAGGTCACCACCCCGTTCACGGTGTCCACGTCGATGGAAAGGGACCGGATACCGGGTTCAGCGATGAGCTTGGTCTTGATCCTGACGGTCAGGAGCTTGTCGTCCAGGCTGCGTCCAAAGCTCCGGTGTCCCACCATGAGGTTGTTCCTGACCGCCCGCACCCCGGACACCTTCCGGGCCACCTCCTCGGCCCGGAAGGTGTCCGGGG
>JALWCD010000046.1 GCA_027036915.1 Thermodesulfatator sp.
GGGCTTTGCCTTTTTCGTTTACAAAGACCAGGACCCTGGGCCAGCCCTTGCGGCGAAGGAGACCTAGGAGAAGGGAGAACTTTTCTTCTTCCGAGACGTGAATGAGAGACAATTCCACCCCGGAAAAATCCCGCCGCCCCTCTTCGATATAGATCTCCTCGGGGTCCCGGGTAATTTCGGAGGCTATTTCCAGGGCGGGGTAGGTAAGGTCCTCGAGGAGCACAATGGTCTGCCGCCGGTCGGGAGGGGGAAGTTTTTGCAGGAGCTGACGAATGAAGGTCTGGCTGCGAGCGGTCATCTTATCCAGTTCGTCCACGATCAGGAGTTTGAGCCCCTGGAGTTTTAGAAGATGCCATTTGAGGGCTCGATGGAGGCCGTCGGGAGTGATAATCAGGAGATCTCCCACTTTTTCCAGGGCCTGGAGTTCCTCCTGGGTTACGCGATCTTCCCCGGAAAAGACGGTAAGGTTTATTTCCAGGCCTTCGGCCAGTTTTCGGGCCCATTCGCCGAGCAGTTTCGCCCGTTCCCCACCGGAGGTCAGGATAAGTCCCCGGGGTTTTAAGGTTTGCCCCCCGTTGCTTTCGACCAGCCGGTTTAAGGCCAGCAGGAGAAGAAAAAGGCCCTTACCGCTTCCCCGGCGAGCCTTGAGAATCAGATCTCGGCCCCGCAGGGCCTCGGTCAAGGCCAGATCCTGAAGCGTGGTGGTGCGTTTGAGCCCCTGTTTTTCGAGGTTTTCTTTAAGTCTGGGCTTCAGGGGAAATTGAGCGAAAGGCCGCCCGTGAAGGGCCACAGAAAGTGCCTCTGCTGCCCCTGCGCCACTTTCCATGAGAAGACCCTCTCTCGAGGCCTGGTGCCGAGGGCGGGACTCGAACCCGCGCTAACCGCCCTCTTTCGATGAGAAAGTAGGCGAAATCGGGAGCTTTGTCAAGTTCCTGACTGTCCCCAGATTGTCCTTAGAATGTCCAGAAGTGGAAGATGGTAAAGTAGTGGGAGGAGGCGGTGGCAGAAAACCGGAGAAAGCAACGGTAGTAGTTGTCAAGTGGTTAGAAAAGCGGGGAGTAGGCCAGACAAAGACCATCCTATAGTTCTTGGCTCAATAACTCTAGGAATTCTCTAGGACTCAGAATCCGTACGCCCTGAAATTCCTTGAGAGGCAAAAGATGCTTTTTGTCTCCTGAAACCAGATAATCAGCTCCGGCCTCAAGTGCACACTCAAGCACTCTATTGTCCGCGGGATCTTCTTTGATAACTTCCACCCTCTGAAGAGGAAAGATTACCGTGGTGAAACTTCTGATTTCCGCGAGAAGAAGGCCAATCTGATAATGACTCCATCCGAATTTCTTCCTGAGGACCCCAGCCACCTCGGCAAGAATAGCCTCGCAAACGAAAACCTCGATCTTTCCTTTCCTAGCAAGATCTCTCAGCTCGGCGCATACGCCACCAAAAAGGATGGCTGAAAGATACACATTGGTGTCGAATACCGCTCTAATCAAAGCTCTTTGCGATATTCGTGGAGGAGTCTCTCTATATCCTCTTCACTCTTTAAACCCAGAGCCTCCGCCGTTTCAACTCCCCAGGCACGAAGCTTTTCCCACCTTTCCTCTGAAGCCACATAAGCCTCAAGAGCCTCTTTCAAAATTTGACTTTTAGGGACTTTCCTGCGGCGAGCCAGATTTTCCGTCTTTTTATAGAGATCCAGTGGCAGAGAAAAATTTACAACTTTTGTGGCGCGCCCCATAGAAAAACTCCAGTAAAGAATTTTCTTTACTTCAAGGATAATGCACCATGCAAAAAGAGCAACTATACCCCTTATTAGAGTTAAAAGCCGGGCATATTTTAGCCCAAAAGCTCAATTTTACTGGTCATCTTTCTTTTCCAAAATTTTAAGGAAAATAATCTTTCTTTCCTCGTCATTACTCCGAAACTTCCCAGCCCAACAATTCGGCCTGTTTAAGGACCGTCTGGGTGGCCTTTTCCTGTTTATCCGGCGGGTAGCCGTACTTACGAAGAAGGCGTTTTACCATGACGCGGAGTTTGGCCCGGGCACTTTCGCGCACGGTCCAGTCTATGGTTACGTTTTGGCGGACAGTCTTTACAAGCTCACGGGCAAGTTCACGCAGGGTTTCGTCTCCCAACACCTTTACGGCGCTATCGTTGGCCTCCAGGGCATCGTAGAAGGCAAGCTCTTCTTCGGAGAGTCCTAGCTTTTCCCCTCGCCTGTAAGCCTCGCGCATTTCCTTGGCCAACTTGATGAGTTCTTCGATCACCTCGATGGTGCTGATAGCCCGGTTATGATAGCGCCGGATGGTCTTTTCAAGAAGCTCCGAAAACTTCCTGGCCTGGACCAAGTTTTTCCTCCGGCGCACTTTGATCTCGTCGTTAATGAGCTTGCGCAGTAACTCTACAGCCAGGTTTTTCTGGGACAAATTACGCACTTCGGCCAGAAACTCGTCGGAAAGGATGGAAATATCCGGCTTCTTAAGTCCTGCGGCTTCGAAGAGATCGATAACGCCTTTGGGCACAAGGGCACTTGAGACGATCTGCCTGATGGCAGACTCTTTGTCGGAAACCGCTCGCCCGCTTCTTGCAATTTTCACCAAAGCCGCTTTCACACTCTGGAAAAAGGCCACTTCGTCACGGATCTTAAGCGCCTCCTCCCTGGGCACGGCCAGAGCAAAGGCTTTGGAGAGCTCGGTCACGGCTTTAATAAAAGCGTCCTTCCGTTCAGGACTAGCCACAAAATCTGCGGCCTCGCGCAAAATCTTAAGGCGCTCTTCCGGTTTAGCCAAAAGAGCCCTTCGGTAATCAAAACCGTGAAAGATGTCCTTACAAATTTCATACTTTTCAAGCATAATGGCCACGGCTTCGTCATGATCCACCGCAGGCTCTCCACGGCCACCGCCTGCAGTATAAGTGGCAAGAGCTCGTTTGAGGCTATCGGCAATACCTATGTAATCCACCACCAGCCCGCCGGGTTTATCCCGAAAGACTCGGTTAACCCTGGCTATGGCCTGCATGAGGTTGTGTCCCTGCATGGGCTTGTCAATGTACATGGTGTGGAGACACGGGACATCGAAACCCGTAAGCCACATGTCACGAACAATGACGATCTTTAGGGGATCGTTCGGGTCCTTGAAACGCTCGGCAAGCCTTCCCCTTCGGGCTTTGTTCCGGATGTGGGGTTGCCAATCGGAAGGATCTTTGGCCGAGCCGGTCATCACCACCTTGATTACGCCCTTCCCGTCGTCCTCAGAGTGCCATTCAGGGCGCAGTTTTATAATCTCGTTATAAAGGTCAACGCATATTCGCCGGCTCATACAAACCACCATGGCCTTTCCGTCCATGGCGGAAAGACGCTCTTCGAAATGTTCCACCAGGTCGCGGGCGATGACCTCAAGGCGCCTTTTGGCCCCTACGATGGTTTCAAGCTGGGCCCACTTGGTCTTTAGCTTTTCCTTTTGCTCAAGCTCTTCCTCCTCGGTAACCTCTTCAAACTCTTCATCAATTTTGGGCTTTAGTTCCTCCGGAAGTTCAAGCTTGGCCAGGCGGCTTTCGTAATAAATGGGCACCGTGGCGCCGTCCTCCACCGCCTGGAGCACATCGTAAATGTCTATGTAGTCGCCGAATACGGCCCTGGTGTTACGGTCACCAAATTCGACGGGCGTGCCGGTAAACCCTACGAAAGTGGCGTTTGGCAGGGCATCCCGCAGGTGTCTGGCAAAGCCTTCTATGAAACCATAGTGGCTGCGGTGGGCCTCGTCAGCGATGACGATAATGTTTTCCCGATCAGAAAGCAGCGGAAACCTTTCACCTTTTTCCTCGGGCAGGAACTTCTGAATGGTGGTAAAGATCACTCCTCCGGAAGCCCGTCTCAAAAGCTCTTTCAGGTGCTCCCGGCTTTCGGCCTGCATCGGCCATTGCCGCAAAAGTTCATGGCCGCGGGAAAACTGGCTAAAAAGCTGGTCGTCAAGGTCGTTCCGATCAGTGATAACCACGATGGTCGGATTTTTGAGGGCCGGGTGCCTGATAAGCTTTCCGGCAAAAAAGAGCATGGTAAGGCTTTTTCCAGAGCCCTGCGTGTGCCAGATTACCCCGCCTCTTCGATCCCCTCTGGGGCTTGCCGCCTCTAAAGTCTTTTCAACCGCCTTTCTTGCCGCATGGAAC
>JALWCD010000047.1 GCA_027036915.1 Thermodesulfatator sp.
CCACTGCGGGCGCATCAAAGGTGGCGAGGTGGATAACGACGCCACGCTCGAGCTTCTGGCCCGCACCGCGGTCTCCCACGCCCGGGCCGGGGCCGACATCGTGGCCCCCTCGGACATGATGGACGGCCGGGTGGGACGCATCCGCGAGGCCCTGGACGAGGCCGGTTTTCAGAACGTGGCCATCCTTTCTTACGCGGTGAAATACTGCTCGAGCTTTTACGGACCCTTCCGGGAGGCCGCGGACTCGGCCCCCCAGTTCGGCGACCGGCGAAGCTATCAGATGGACCCGGCCAACGCCCGCGAGGCCCTGCGGGAGGCGGCCCTCGACATCGAGGAGGGGGCGGACATCATTATGGTCAAACCGGCCATGCCCTATCTGGACATCATCCGGGCCCTGCGGGAGGAATTCAACCATCCGGTTGCGGCCTACCAGGTGAGCGGGGAGTACGCCATGATCAAGGCCGCGGCCCGTCTCGGCTGGCTCGACGAGGAGCGGGTGATGATGGAAAGCCTCCTTTCCATCCGTCGGGCCGGGGCGGATCTCATCATCACCTACTTCGCCAAGGAGGTGGCCCGAAAACTGGAGAGATAAAACCTGGCCTCTCGGGGAAGGACAGGTTTACCCCTTTTTCTTTTTGCAAATATGGGATAAAGATTAAGTGTGGATCAAAGACGTTTTTTCCGCATAGTCTTTCCCGCAGAGGCCGTTTTGATCTTCAAAGGCAGAAGGATTCCGGCTGTCCTCAAGGATGTCGCTTACGGAGGGGCCTATCTCATCTGCGAAGAGCTTCCGGAAATCGGGGAGGAGGTCGAGATCAGATTTTATCTCTCGGGGATGGAACCCCCTCCTGAAATTCGCTTCCTGGCAGAAGTGGTCCGTCACGGAGAGGACGGCTTTGGGGTGAAACTCAAGATGATCGACCTTGAAAGTCTCACTCATCTTCGAAGACTTCTTTACTTCAATCTGCCGGATGCGGACCAGGCGGAGAGGGAACTGCGTAACCTTCTGGGGGAGGCCACTCTGAGATTCTGAGATGGCATACTATTGCCAGACCTGCGGCTACCGCTCGGTAAAATGGCTGGGGCGGTGTCCGGGATGTGGAAGCTGGGATTCCCTGGTGGAAGAAGCGGATAGAGGCTCTCGCAACGGAAATTCGCCCCCTTCCCGGAAGGCCCGTCTCCTAAGACTGGATGAGATTTCCGTAGAAGAGACACAAAGGTACCCTTCCGGGCTGGCCGAATTCGATCGGGTCCTGGGAGGAGGTCTGGTTCCGGCTTCCCTGGTCCTCATCGGGGGCGATCCGGGGATAGGGAAATCCACCCTGCTTCTTCAGGTGGCCCGGGATTACCATGGCCGGGGCCGGCGCGTGGTCTACCTCACCGGGGAGGAATCCCCGGCTCAGGTGCGTCTCAGGGCCGAACGGCTGGGCGTGCCCGGGGATCTGAAACTGATGGCCGAAAACGATCTGTCGGCGGTGCTTTCGGCTCTGGAAGAGGAAAAGCCCGAGATCCTTATCGTGGATTCCATTCAGACGGTCTATCTTCCCGAACTGTCCTCCGCACCGGGTTCGGTTTCCCAGGTGCGGGAGGCGGCTTCCCGGCTCCTGCGTCTGGCTAAGGAAGAGAGGGTGGCGATTTTCATCGTGGGGCACGTGACCAAAGAGGGGGCCCTGGCCGGGCCCAGGGTACTCGAACACCTGGTGGACGTGGTGCTCTACTTCGAGGGGGAGCGCTCCGGCCCCTATCGGGTGCTCCGGGCGGTGAAGAACCGTTTCGGACCGGTGGACGAGATTGGAGTCTTTGAAATGGGCGAACGGGGGCTCGTCCCGGTGGAAAACCCCTCGGGTTTCTTCCTTTCCGGGAGAGAAGGGGCCGTTTTCCCGGCTCTTGAGGGAACCCGGCCCCTTCTGGTGGAGATTCAGGCCCTGGTGGTGAAAAGCTATCTTGCCTCCCCGCGGAGGACCTCCGTGGGGTTTGATCCCTGGCGGCTTTCCATGCTGCTGGCCATCCTGGAGAAGCACCTGGGGTTATCCTTCTACGATCGGGACGTTTTTCTCAATGTGGCCGGAGGTCTTCGCATCCGGGAGCCGGCGGCGGATCTTTCCGTCTGCGCCGCCCTCCTGGCCAGCCGTCTGGACCGAAACCTTCCCGGCGACACGGTCTTCTGCGGAGAGGTGGGTCTTTCGGGGGAAGTGCGTCCGGTGCTGGCGCTTGAGACCCGGCTTAAGGAGGCCGTCCGGCTGGGCTTCCGCCGGGCCGTGGTGCCCGCCGGAGCCAAGAGTCTGTCCCCCTCCCTTGAACTCGTCCGTCTATCCCGCCTTGAGGAACTCCGGCAGTGGTTATGAACTTGCCCTGCGGCCTCCCTTCTATTATGTTTAATGGAAACTTCAGATTCGGTTAAAAGGAGGGTAAGATGGCGGTCTGTCAGGTTACGGATCAGAACTTCGAGCAAGAGGTGCTGAAGTCCGATCTTCCGGTTCTGGTAGATTTCTGGGCGGCCTGGTGCGGCCCGTGCCGGGCCATTGCTCCGGTGATCGAGGAGCTGGCCGAAGAATACGCCGGCAAACTCAAGGTCTGCAAGCTCAATGTGGATGAAAATCCGGTAACCCCCGGGAAATACGGCATTCGGGCCATCCCCACGCTGATCTTTTTCAAGAACGGTCAACCGGTGGAAAGTATTACCGGAGCGGTGGCCAAAAGCACCATCGAGGCCGTAATCTCCAAGATTCTGGGAGCCTGATGGAAAAGGATCTGGACCTGATCATCGTGGGGGGAGGGCCGGCCGGGCTTACGGCCTATATTTATGCCGCCAGAGCCCGTCTCAGAACGGCCCTGGTGGAGAGGCTTTCCCCCGGGGGCCAGGTTCTGGTGACCGACTGGGTGGAGAATTATCCGGGATTCCCGGAGGGTATTTCCGGGGCCGAGCTCATGGAAAAGTTCTCCGCCCAGGCTCGCGCGCTGGGCCTCAAGCCCGTTCTGGATGAGGCCGTGGGCCTTAGGGTGGAGGAGGATCTCCGGTTCGTTCACCTGGCCAGCGGGCAAATCCTGGTCGCCCCCGCGGTGATCGTGGCCACCGGCGCCTCCCCCAAGAAACTGGGTGTCCCCGGGGAGACGGAGCTTACCGGCAAAGGGGTCTCCTACTGTGCCACCTGTGACGGTCCCTTTTTCCGGGATGAAGTGATCGCCGTGGTGGGCGGAGGAAATACCGCGGTCCAGGAAAGCCTGTTTCTCACACGCTTTGCGCGGAAGATCTACCTTATCCATCGGCGAGATCAACTCCGGGCCACGAAGATCCTTCAGGAACGGGCCCTGGCTCATCCCAAAATCGAGTTCCTCTGGAACACGGTGGTGACCGAAATCGTGGGGCGGGAAAAGGTGGAAGGGGTCCGGATAAAAAACGTAAAGACCGGCGAGGAAAAGCTCCTTCCGGTGGGGGGCATCTTCATCTTCATCGGGATAAAACCCCAGACCGAATGGCTGAACGGAACGGTGGCGGTGGACGAAGGAGGGTTTATCGTTACGGATTCCGAGATGCGGACCTCTCTTCCGGGGGTTTTTGCCGCCGGGGATGTGCGGGCCAAGGCCTGTCGCCAGATCGTGACCGCGGCCGGCGACGGGGCCACCGCGGCTTACATGGCCGAGCATTATCTGGCCGAAAGGCGGAAGGCGTGAAACGTTTCGGAGCCTGGGCTCTCCTGTTAACCATCCTTTTGGGGCTTTCGGCCTGCGGGCCGAAAGGAGGACAAAAAGGCGGGCTCCTTTCCTGGTTTACCAAAAAGCCCCAGCCGGAGGAGGCCAGGCTCAGGGAGCTGGTGACAAGGGCCCGGAGACACTTTGAGAAGGGCTATTACGAGCTCGCGGAAAAGGATTTTGAGGAGATCCGGGATCGATATCCCGACTCTCCCTTCGCCTTGTGGGCCGAGCTGAAACTGGCGGACTGCAAGTTCTTTGCAGGCAAATATCTGGAGGCCGCGGTCCTTTACGAGGAATTTGAAAAGCTTCATCCCACCAACGAAGCCATCCCCTATGTGATTTTTCAGATCGGAACCTGCTATTATCGTATGATGCTTTCCCCGGATCGGGATCAGACCAATACTGATCCCGATCCGGGGAAAGCATCAT
>JALWCD010000048.1 GCA_027036915.1 Thermodesulfatator sp.
GTGAGGACGCTGCGCACGGGGCTCAAACGGGAAGAGGTCCTCCCGGTGCTTGAGCGCCTGGTGGAGGCGCTCTTTGAAACCGTACCTTCCGGGGTGGGCTCCGAGGGGGAGATCCGGCTTTCGCCCTCGAGGCTAGACGAGGTGCTGGTGGGCGGGGCCCGCTGGGCGGTGGAAAAGGGTTATGGTGAGCCCGAGGACCTGGAGTATATTGAGGAAAAGGGGTGTCTTCCCGGAGGGGATCCCGCCTGTGTTTCCATGGAGGCCAAGAAGAGACAGCATCGCCAGGTGGGGACCCTGGGCTCCGGAAACCACTACCTTGAGATCCAGTACGTGGCCGAAATCTATGACCGGAAGGCGGCGGAGGCCTTCGGCCTCGAAGAGGACGACGTGGTCATCACCATCCACTGCGGCTCCCGGGCCCTGGGTCACCAGATCGCTACCGACTACCTCCCGGTGCTGGCCAGGGCCGCCCGCAAGTACGGAATCCCCATCCGGGAAAAGGAGCTGGTCTGCGCACCCATTCACTCTCCGGAGGGGCAAAAATACTTCAAGGCCATGATCTGCGGGGTGAACTGCGCCCTGGCCAACCGCCAGGTCATCACCCATCTCGTACGGGAAGTCGTAAACGAGTTTTTCAAGCCCGCCAGGGTCACCCTCCTTTACGATGTAAGCCACAACACCTGCAAGGTGGAATGGCACGAGGTCGATGGCCGGCGGCGCAGGCTCTTCGTACATCGCAAGGGGGCCACGCGGGCCTGGGGCCCCGGACGGACGGAGCTTCCGGAGCGCTACCGGGCGGTGGGCCAGCCGGTGATCATCGGAGGCTCCATGGGCACGGCCTCCTACATCCTGGTGGGCACGGAAGAGGGCGAAAGGAAGGCCTTCGGCAGCGCCTGTCACGGGGCCGGGCGCAGCATGAGCCGGCACCAGGCCCTGAAGCGTTTCCGGGGCGAGCGGGTGATAGAGGAGTTGCGCCGGCGGGGGATCATCGTGCGGGCCAAAAGCAAACGCGGAGCCGCGGAGGAGGCTCCCGGGGCCTACAAGGACGTGACCCGGGTCATCGAGGCCACCTGCCGGGCCGGTCTCACCCGCAAGGTGGCCCGACTGCTTCCCATGGGGTGTATCAAGGGGTAAAGCGAAACCCTACCGGGGACTTAAGACCTGCGTGAGGACCGCCAGAAGGTCTCTGGCGGTAAAGGGTTTGAGAAGAGCCCCGTCAAAACCGAAGTCCCGATAGTTTTCCATGATGGGATCCTGGGAGTAACCGCTGGCCACGATGGCCCGCACCTCCGGGGCCAGCTCCCGGAGCCGGGGAAGGATCTCCCGACCACCCAGCCCTCCGGGCACGGTGAGATCCAGGATCACCAGATCGAAGGGCCGGCCGGTCTCCTGGGCCTGGCGGAAACGTTCCAGGGCTTCCTGGCCTTCCCTCGCGGTTTCCACCTCGAAACCGTGCAAGCGGAGGAGTTCGGCCAGGGTCTCCCGGACCCCTTCCTCGTCGTCCATCACCAGGATGCGAGCCGGGGGAAGAGGCCTCTTCTGGTTCTCGCTGCGGACCGGCTCGGATTCTCCGGCCTCAGGACGGGCCGGAAGATAGATCCGGAAAAGGGCGCCTTTTCCCGGCGGGGATTCGGCTATTATCCGGCCTCCATGGGCCTCCACGATCCTTCGGCAGGTGAAAAGACCGAGCCCGGTTCCTCCCTCCCGGGTGGTAAAAAAGGGTTCAAAAATGTGAGGTAAAATCTCTCTCGGTATGCCCGGCCCCTGGTCTTCGATTTCTATCAGGACATAGGGGCCTTCCGGGAGATTAAGACCCTCGTTTCCCGAAAGCCTCACGTTCTGCGCCCGCACCAGGACCTTCCCCCTGTCGCCCATAGCCTGGCGGGCATTCAGAAGGAGGTTGTGCAGGCAGACCGCAATCTGGTCCGGATCCCCTTCGACCGCCCAGAGCGCGGGGTCGGTTTCCACTTCGGCCTTGACCCCGGAGCCGGCCAGAGCGAATTCGATAGCCTCCTTAAGGACCTCCTTCACGTTCAGGGGACGTTTTACCGGACCTCCTCCGGAGGTATACGTCAAAAGCTCCCGGGTAAGGGTCCGGGCCGTAAGACAGGCCCGCTGGGCTTTCTCTATCACCCCTTCAATCTCCGGGTTTTTGCTCTTGAGACGGATGACGTCCAGATATCCCAGGATGGTGGCCAGTAAATTGTTGAAGTCATGGGCCAGACCGGAGGCCATCACGCTTAAGGCCTCCAGTTTGGAGGACTTCCTGGCCTCTTCCTCCAGGCGTTTACGCAGGGTGATGTCCCGCAATACGATCACGCTACCCAGGACCTCGCCTCCCTCCCCGCGGATCGGGGTCGCCGCTCCCTCTACCAGCAGGTTCTTTCCCGAAGGAAGCCGGAGAAAGGCCTCCGAGAAGATTACCTGTTGATCCTGCAGGGTCAGAGAGACCTCCGAGCCACAGGTCTTTTCATCCTTCATTTCCAGCGGAACAAGCTCACAGAAGGACTTTCCGTAAGCCTCTTCCGCCCGGATCTCAAGCAGTCTTTCGGCGGCCGGGTTAAGGAGGGTAATCCGGGCCTGCGTATCGGTAACGATCACCGCGTCCGCCAGGGAACGCAGAATGACCGCCAGGCGTTCCCGCTCGTCCCGAAGCCTCTGCGTCAGGGTTTCGAGATAAGCCGTCCGGGCCCTGACCAGCTGCTCTAAATGATTCCGATGCTTCTCGAGATCCTGATACGCCCTGGATAGACGGCGATGAAGCGAAAGGATGTAGAAGGCCACGAAAGCGGCCAGAAGAGCAACCAGAGCCAGCCCCACCACGATCTTGAGGTATTTCCTCCGGGCTTTCTTTAAAATTTGCGCGTGAAGCTCGGCATAAGGCCCCACGCCCAATTCTCTCAAACACTCATGGACGGGCTGATAACTATGGGGAATGGTCCAGGCCGCCCCGGCCCTCCGGGCCACCTCCGAGCTCCTGGGCAGGGCCAGCAGAACCGAAGCCAGGGCCTCGGCTACCTCGTCCGGCAACCTGGGGGCCCGGGCCAGAGGCCATTCCGGATAAAGCTCCGTGCTTACCAGGAGATCGAAGCCCGGATGTCTTTGCGGATGCAGGACCTTGAAGTCCTCCAGACGAATCTTGCCTTCCTCGGCCATGGTTTCCAGCGTGTCCGTACGGACACACCCCACATCCACCTCCCCGTAAAGGACGGCAAAGACCACGGCGTCGTGGGTCCCGTAGAAACGGACTTTAAAGTCTCGCCCCCGTTTGAGACCGGCCCGGCGGAATTCCCGCCATTGCATGAGCCAGCCTCCGAAAGAGTCCGGATTCACGGCCCCTACCCGAACGGTCTGGAGAGGCGGACGGGTCTTGCTCTGCAAATCTTTGAGGCCGTTCAGATCCTTACGGTCCGCCCGGGTAAAAATTACCCCTCCGAAACGGGTATAGGTTCTACCGAATTTAAGGTTTTTCATGGTCACGATGGGCGAAAGCCCGCAACAGGCCTCAAATTCCACGTACATGGCCGGATTGGCCAGCACCAGATCCACCTCGTTCCTTTTGACCGCTTCTTTAAGCTCTTCGAAAGAGAGGGGTTTGAGTTCAATGGTGTAAGAGGAGAGGAGGTTGAGGTAGTTCACCAGGGGTTGCCAGCGCCTGATGGTGGCCTCCGGTCCGCGTTTGGCGAGCACCGCTAAAGTAATGGTCTCGCCCCGGACGGAAAGGGACGAAAATAGCAGAACCGGCACCACGAGAGCCCAAAAGATTAAGCATCGTTTCACGGCACCAGAATAATGCTTTTTTCCTCCCACTACAAGAGATTCGCGAAGCTTTACGGGAAGAGGTTGCGCTTTTCATCCCTCCCTGTCCGTCACCGGGGGGCCGAAATACCCCCTGCCCCTTTGTGAGGGAGATTAGAGGGGGGAGTCCCGGACGAAATCCGGGGTTATCAAAGGTCTTTCAGCTCCTTGAGGATGAGCCCGGCGGCCTGCCGGAGGTCCTCGGCCACCAGGTCGGGGGTCAGTCCCTTTCGGGGCAGGACATATTCCAGCTCCCCCCGTCCGTAGCCGGTGAGCACCAGCACCCCCCTGGCCCCCACCCGGCGGGCCAGCTCCAGGT
>JALWCD010000049.1:0-10278 GCA_027036915.1 Thermodesulfatator sp.
ACTGCCGGGCCAGTTCCTTAACCTCATTGGCCACCACGGCAAAGCCTTTTCCGGCCTCGCCGGCCCGGGCGGCCTCAATGGTGGCGTTAAGCGCCAGGAGCTTGGTCTGTTCCGCCACCGTTCCGATAAGGTCACTCATTTCCCTTATGTTCCGGGAAGCCTCCTGTAGCTCCGCCGCCAGTTGAGCTGTAATCTCCGCCGCCTCTCTCGATTCCCGGGCCCGAAGGCTGGTCTCCTGGGTGTTGCGGGAGATTTCACTGATAGTGGCACTCATTTCTTCCATAGCCGCGGCCATGGAGGTGATCTCCTGTTCCAGTTCCAAAGCGAATTCCCTGGACTTCCTGCTCTGAGCCAGACCTTTTTCGGCGCCCTTAACCGAGATACCGAAGGCCTCGGCCAGACGCCGGGTCTCTCCCGAAAGCCTTTCCGCCGTCTCTCTCAATTCCCGGATAAGCCCGTGGATCTTGTCCAGAAAACGGTTGGCGTAGACCGCAGCCTCGTCAAGCTCGGTGTTCCCGGTAATGGCCACCCTTTTGGTAAGGTCCGCCTCACCCTCGGCGAGATCCTGCATCCGGGCCCGATAATCCGCCACGTTACGCCTAAAAACCCTCAAAACCCAGCCGCCGAAGACCAGTAAAAATATTAAACTGGCAAAAAAGACCAGAAGACTGGTTCTTCTGGAGCTTCGCGTCTTTTCCTCGCTCAGACGTTTCATCTCACGGTTAAGATCGCTTAAAGCTTTTAAGAAGGAGTCGGTTTTTTTATCCAGAACCTGAAGATATTGCCCCAGTTCTTTCCTTTTTTCCGGACTCGGTGAATCGAAATAGGCCCTGGCTTTTTGATTGAAATCCTGATACTGTCTCTTGAAAGAAGAAAACTCTTCCCGGAGACGCGAAAGTAAAATCTGCTCTTTCTGCGATGTTCCTTCTTTCTGTTTTAAGTAGCGGCCGATATTTTCCAGATAGAAGACGATCTTTTCGGAATGACGTTCGAAACCGGAATCTTCTTCGAGGCCCAAAAGGGCTCTCTGCTTTCCCAGAAGATAGGAGATCCGACACATTTCGTCGGTGAGGGGAAGATTGAAATCCGCAAGCTCATTTACGATTCGGCCCTGTCTTTCGACCCCGACCAGGCTACCCATCACGGATAGGATCAGACTCAAAATAGCCCCTATACCGAAAATCCATAGCAAAGTTTCGATGCGCAACCTGAAACCCGAGCCAACCCCCATCCTTCCACCTCCTTCAGCGAAGATTTAAGAAGAGTCGCCTCCTCACAATATAACAACTAAAGTCATTCTTGCACACTAAAGATTGCTTTTTAAGGAATCTTCTCAAGAATTTAAGAGATTTTTTTAAATTTTTAAAAACAAAAACTTGAGAAATAAATCGATAATTTCAAGTGCTGTTACAGGGGCAGAATAAAGACCAGAAATTCAGGAACGAATAAGTTTCAGGGCTAAAGAAACCGCTTCCCCGGGGCTGCGGGCCAGGATGCGGATCATGGGTTCCTTACCCAGGTCGCCCTCGTCGGCGATGAGGTCCGGGACGAATCCCAGGCGGCGGCAGACCGAGGTCACGGCCCAGGATAGGGTTCCGCCCTCGCGGTGCTTTATCTCCGGGGGTTCGTCCGCACGGGAGAACCGGGCCACGGAAAGCCCCAGGGCCTCGGCCCGCTCCAGGAACTCCTCCCGGTAGCGGATGTTCATGGCCGCCCGCCTTTCCGGATCGAACCGCAGGGCCGAAAGCACGATCCGGGCCACGTGGCTTGAGGCCCCGAAGCGGGGACAGCCCACCGGCCGGGCCGAATCCCCGTAGGCCACGATGCGTCCGGGAAAGGCCGCAACCTCCTCCAGACTCCGGGCGTAGGGCAGGGCGTAGGCCAGGTTGGTCTGAACCTCGGGGATGAGAGAGCGCACAGGATGGCGCACGAATTCCTCGGCGGCCTCCTCCAGGGCCTCGAGCACCCGTCGGCCCTCGGAAAGACGCGCGATGAGGATCGCGGGATCCGGGGAGGGGAGCCCCCGGGCCTCGGCTGCAAGAAGGCCCACGGTGAGAAACTCCTCGGCCCGGGCCACGGCCTCGGAAAGGGAAAGCCCCCGGGCGAGAAAACCTGCCACCGCCGAAGAGAGGAAACAGCCCGTGCCCCGGAAGCTGCGGGAGATGCGTTTTCGGGAAAAGACGCGAATCTGGTCCCCGTCAAAGAAGAGGTCGTGAACTTCCGGCCCCTCGCGATGTCCGCCCTTGAGGAGCACGGCCCGGGGGCCGAGGGCCGCAAGAGCCCTTACGGCCTCGGCCTCCTCCCCGGGAAGGATCCTTCTCCCGAGAAAGACCTCGGCCTCGGGAAGATTGGGGGTAAAAAGGGTCACGCAGGGAAGAATCCTTTCCCGGATTAAAAGAAGGGCCTCCTTCCGCGTGAGTTCCAGGCCGCTTGAGGCGTAAAGCACCGGGTCAAAAACCACGGCCCCGGAAAACCCCGCAAGGACCTCGGCCACGGTGAGAGCCGTCTCTTTTTCCCCGAGCATCCCGATCTTTATCACCCTTACCGAAAGATCCGAGAGGGCCGCAGAAAGGGCCTCCCGTAGGTAGCTCTCCGAGAGGGGGTCCCAGGAGCGGGCCTCCTTTACGGTCTGAACAGTTAAGGCCGAGGGCACGGCCGTGGCGTAAACCTCAAGGGCGGAAAGCACGCGTAGATCAAGGACAAGACCCGCCGCCCCGCTCGGATCAAGCCCCGAAATTACGAGAACGTTCATACCCTTTAAGCCTATCCCATTTCTCCCTCCAGGCCAACCTTGTCAGGAGAAACGGAGAATGATAGATTCCTTTTTAGGGAGTTTTTTGCCATGTTTAACGCCTTCAAATATTTTGAGAATTTCAGAAAAAACTTTGGCGAGGAGGCGGCCTTAAGTCTTCTTAAGGCCCTCTCCGAAATCTACGAAAATTTGGTCCAGACCGTAACCCGGGAGGAGTTCAATGAACTCAAGGAGATCGTCCGCGAGCAGGGAGAAAACCTCAAGGTTCTGACTCAACGGGTGAACCAGCTCACACAGGATGTGAGCACCCTCACCCGCCGTGTGGATCAACTCACGGAACGCGTGGACCAGCTCACACAGGATGTAAGCATCCTCACCCGGCGCGTGGATCAACTCACGGAACGGATGGATCAACTCACGGAACGCGTGGACCAGCTCACACAGGATGTAAGCATCCTCACCCGGCGCGTGGATCAACTCACGGAACGGATGGATCAACTCACGGAACGCGTGGACCAGCTCACACAGGATGTGAGCACCCTCACCCGCCGTGTGGATCAACTCACGGAACGGATGGACCAGCTCACCCAGGATGTAAGCATCCTCACCCGGCGCGTGGATCAACTCACGGAACGGATGGATCAACTCACGGAACGCGTGGACCAGCTCACGGAAGACGTTCGCAAACTTACGGGTGAGATGAAAAACATGAAAAAAGAAATGGCGGAGATGCGAAAACAGTTAGGAGGCTTGAGTACCACCGTGGGCTACACCCTGGAGAATCAGGCTTACAGAGCCCTGCCGGAGCTTCTGGCCCGGGATTACGGTCTCAGGGTTGAGGGGGCCCTTATTCGTACCTTTGTCAGGGATGAAAAAGGACGTCCCCTTGAGGTGAACATTTACGGTCAGGCCCGCAAAAACGGACAAACCCTTACCATCCTGGGAGAGGCCAAAGCCCAGCTTTCCAAAAACGATGTGGATCGTTTTCTACGCCGCAAGGTAAGGCCCCTGAGCAATGTCTTCCCGGAACGCTTTCTGGTCCTGGTTACCCACATGGTTTCCTCTCCCGAGGTGGAGGAGTACGCCCGGAAAAAGGGCGTGGCCCTCTACTATTCTTACCAGTTTTAACTCACTTCCCAATACAGAAGGTACTGAAAATCCGATCGAGGAGGTCCTCGGTGGTCACCTCCCCGGTAATCTCCGAAAGGGCGGAGAGGGCCTCGCGAAGCTCTATGGCGAGAAGCTCCGGCAGAGGCTCCGGAGAGGCCAGCAGGGAAAGGGCCCTCTTGACCGCCCCGGCGGCCCGCTCGCAGGCCGCCTTCTGACGCAGATTGGGGGCGGTCTCCGGAGGCTCCACCGGACCGTCTCCCACCACCACCTCAAAAATCCTCCGGGAAAGCTCGGAAAGACCGGTTCCCTTCCGGGCGGAGATGAAGACCGGCTCTTCGGGGAAGAATCGGCGCCAGGCGGAGAGATTTTCCTCTCCGGCGATGTCTATCTTGTTCACGGCCACCAGGTGAGGGCGACCCTGGATCTCCTGGTAAAGTTTTCGATCCTCTTCTTCGGGCTCCCGGCTTCCGTCCACCAGAAAGACCACCACATCCGCGGCCGAAAGCTTTTTCCGGGCGAGTTCCACCCCGATGGCCTCCACCTCGTCCAGGGTCTCCCTGAGGCCGGCGGTATCAATAAGCCGTACCGGAAGCCCTCCTATCTGGGCCGTCTCCTCGATCACGTCCCGGGTGGTCCCCGGAACCGGGGTCACAATGGCCCGTTCCTCCTTAAGGAGGGCATTAAGGAGGCTTGACTTACCCACATTGGGCCGGCCGGCCAGGACCACCGCGATCCCCTCCCGGAAGACCCGGCCCTCGTCTGCGGCCCGGATAAGCTCCTCAAGCGGGGAAAGGACCTCCGCCGAAAGCCTACCTCGCATCTCCTCCGGGGAGAGGATCTCCAAGTCCTCCTCGGGAAAATCCACCGCGGCCTCCGTCACCGCCAGAAGCTCGACCAGGATCTCCCGGATTCTTCTTATCCTTTCCGAGAGTTTTCCCGAAAGCTGCCCCAGGGCCAGCCTCAGGGCAGAGTCCGAACGGGCGGTAATGATCTCTTGGATGGCCTCGGCCTGCACGAGATCTATCCGGCCGTTCAAAAAGGCCCTGCGGGTGAACTCTCCCGGCTCGGCCGGACGGGCCCCGGCGGAAAAGACCAGGGAAAGGATGCGGCTCAGCACCCGGTAGCCGCTGTGGGCGTAAATCTCGAGTACGTCTTCCCGGGTATAGCTCCGCGGGGCCCGCATGAGGGCCACCAGGACCTCGTCCACCGGTTCCCCGGTTTCCGGGTCCACGATGTGCCCGTAGTAAAGCCGATGCGACTCGAATTGTTCCCGGGGCCTGGCCGGGCGGAAGATCTGCCTGAGAATATGTTCGGCCTCGGGGCCGCTGACCTTGATGACCCCGATGGCTCCCGGACCGGGAGGGGTGGCGATGGCCGCAATGGTGTCCTCGGTCCGGGAAAGGGCCGGGGTCATTTCTTGCGCGAGGCCTTCGGCGGCCCGGGATGGACCACCACGTGGCGGCGATCCCCGCTTCCGGCGCTCCGGGTGTGCACATCCTTACGTCCCCGAAGGGCCATGTGCACCAGGCGCCGCTCCCGGG
The DNA here is from genome assembly GCA_027036915.1 of Thermodesulfatator sp. Classification (GTDB taxonomy): domain Bacteria; phylum Desulfobacterota; class Thermodesulfobacteria; order Thermodesulfobacteriales; family Thermodesulfobacteriaceae; genus Thermosulfurimonas_A. Next base: position 5,404 of record JALWCD010000049.1, read on the forward strand.
CGCTCATCGGGGGGAGGGGCACCGGTTTCCTGGTACGTTTGGCCTTCTCCGCGGCCGAAAGGGCCATTTTGCGCAATTCCTCTTCCCGCTTTTCCCGGAAACCGTCCACATCCACCACGATCTTGGGCCCCACCCCCAGACGCCGGGCCACCACCTTATTCACCAGAAATTCCAGGGCCTCGATGGCCGCCCCGCCGTTTTGAGTGAAGATCTCCCGATCCTCTCCGGTGAGATTGATCACCACGTGATCCGCAGCCAGTTCCGCCTGGGGTTCAAGCCGAAGTTCGCCGGAAAGAAAAAGCTCCTTCAGGAACATAACCGCCCGGTTGGCCCGCTCGGAGAGGATCTTCTCCGGTTTGAGCCGCACCTTAATCCTGGCCTTCCTGGCCCCGAGCCCGAAAAGGCCGCTTGAGCCGTGCTCCAGGATCTCGATCTCAAGATCCTCGGGCAGACAGCCCATCACCCGACAGGCTTCCTCAATGGCCTGCTCCACGTTTTTGCTCTCGAAAATGCGTTCCTCCGTCATCGCCCTCACCTCGCATGAAGTTTGTTGGTAATTAGCTGCTGCGCTATGGAAAGGAGATTGTTCACCAGCCAGTATAATACCAGCCCCGAAGGGAAGTTCACGAAAAGCACGGTAAAAAAGACCGGCATAATAAGCATAAGTCTGGCCTGCGTGGGATCAAGTGAGGTGGGTGAAAGCTTCTGCTGGACATACATGGAAAGCCCCATGAGGATGGTGAGCACCGGCAGTCCGTGGAGATAAGGAATGTCGAAGCCCACATAAAGGCGATCCGGGGCTGAAAGATCGTTGATCCAGGCGAAAAAGGGCGCGTGCCGGAGTTCTATGGCCTGAAGCAACACCTTGTAAAGGGCAAAGAAGACCGGAATCTGGACAAGGATAGGAAGACACCCCGAAAAGGGATTGATCCTGTAAGTCCGGTAGACCTGCATGAGCTCGCGGTTTAAGGCCTGGGGATCGTCCCTGTATTTTTCCCGGAGGCGCTGAATCAGGGGCTGGATCTCCTGCATCCTCTTCATGCTCTTGTAGCTCAGATGATTGAGGGGCCAGAAAAGGATCCGTATGAGCACGGTTAAAAGGATAATGGCCAGTCCGTAATTTCCCACGTAGCGATAAAAGAACTTGAGGGCCCAGAGGAGGGGCTTGGCCACCGGATCGAAGAACCCGAAATGCAGGGCCTCGGGAAGTCCGCGCCCCACAGCCTTGAGGTTCTCCATCTTTTTGGGGCCGAAATAGAGGGCGAAACGGAATTCCCGACTCTCCCCCGGCTCCAGGGTGAACTCCGGACTCCAGAGGATGATCTCGTGGGTTTCTCCCGAAAGCCTTCGCATGGTAAGCCGCCACTCGAGTTCATCCTCCGGCAAGATGGCTTCCAGGAAATAGGCGTCCTCGTAGGCCACCCAGGAGAGCGGCCCCTGATATTCCCGGTATCCCTTTTTGATCTTAACCTCTTCCAGACGCTGACCGTCAAAATAAGCCGGCCCTTTGAAGATATAACTGTTGCTGTTTGAGAATGGGGAAGCCACCAGTCTCAAAAGGAGTCGATCCCTGAGGGGTTCCCGGCCTTCGTTTCGTACCCGTACCGAAAGATCAAAGAGATAATCCCTTCCCCGGAAAACGAAGTCCTTTTCAATTTTCACCGGAAGTTCGTATCCCGGCTGAAAGGATAGGACGGCCTCCTCAGAGGGCTTGAGCGACCACTCCGTGCGGGACGGCCCCCGGTAGGGATAGATGGCCACCTCGGGGTTCCCGGCCAGGTAAACCTCCACCGGAAGCCCTTCCTTGGGCGCGGAGACCAGCTGAATGGGCGGGGCTCCGGGAGAAAGATCCTGCCGATAGTTCTTGAGCTCAAAACTCTTGAAACGGGCCCCGGCTTCGGTGAGAATGGCCCGGAAAAACTCCGTTTCCACCCGAAAGTCCCTCACCCTGGAAGGATCAAGCTTGAGGACGGACTGCGTTCGGGAGGATGGGACCTGCTTTTCCGGCCGATCGCTTTTCCCGGAAGAGGAAGTCACGGTCTTCCGGGGGGTATTTCCGGAGCGGGGGGCATAATGGGCAGCATACCAGAGATGAAAGACCATCATGATGACCACAGATAGCACAATGGCCAAAAGGGCTCGCATTTCCATCAGGTTCGGCCTCCTTGCGGTACAGGATCGTAGCCTCCGGGATGGAAGGGATGACAGCGGAGGATCCTTCTCAGGGCCAGCCAGCCCCCCTTAAGGACCCCCCACTTCTTGAGGGCTTCCTCGGCATAATGGCTGCAGGAGGGATAAAAGCGACAGTCTCCCGGAAGCCAGGGAGAAAGAACCAGCCGATATAACCGGATGATTCCCGTAAGGACACGCACTAACATCGCCTGAAGGCCTCAGCCAGTTTTCGCGCCAGTTCGTCCGGCGAAAGCTCCAGGACGGCCCGCCGGGGAATGAAGACGAAATCGCACCCCGGAGGAAAAATCTCCTTGTGACGACGGAAGGTCTCCCGGAGGATTCTCTTTATGCGATTGCGCACCACCGCCCTGCCCACCTTCCTTGAGACCGCAAAACCGATTCTCCGCCAGGGACGACCGTTTTCCGCATAGACGATCCGGAGATAGGGCAGATCGAGCCGGCGTCCTTCCCGGAAGACCCGTTCGAAGTCCCGTTTGCGGGAAAGTCTTTCGGCCCGGGAAAGCCCCTCACGTTTCAAGGTTAAACCGTAAGCCGCCAGCGTCCCTTGCGCCTGCGATTCTTGAGGATCCTGCGGCCGGAACGCGTGCTCATTCTGGCCCGAAAACCGTGACACCGTTTGCGTTTGATCCGACTGGGCTGATAGGTCCTTTTCATGGCTCGTCGCCTCCGCCGTAGCTGTTAAAGTCCAGAATATGGAATAAAATGTTTGCCCTAAATAAAACCGCCCGGGGGAAGAATGTCAACGGCGCAGGTTTTTCTGGCCCGGATCCTGGAGAACAAGCGGGAGGAAATCGCCCGGCGCCGGGAGCGCGGGCTCTTCTTCCGGCCCTTCTGGGAGGCTCCCCGGAGGGATTTTGAGGGGGCCATCCGGAGAAGGGGCCTTACCCTCATTGCGGAAGTCAAACGGGCCTCCCCCTCCAGAGGTCTTCTTTGCCCGGACTTCGATCCCGTGCGTCTGGCCAGAGCTTACGTCCGGGGAGGGGCCGGAGCCATCTCCGTGATAACCGACGAACCCTTCTTCAAGGGTTCCCTGGAATATCTGGCCGCGGTGAGGGCGGCCGTGGACCTTCCCCTCCTTCGCAAGGATTTCATCCTGGACCCGGTTCAGATCGAGGAGGCCCGGGCCTTCGGGGCCGACGCCGTGCTTCTTATCGTGGCCGCCCTGCAACCAGAGGAACTGCGCGAACTTCTTAGCTACACGCGCCGCTTGGGGCTTTCGGCCCTGGTGGAGGTCCACGACGAGGAAGAGCTGGAGGTGGCCCTTTCGGCCGGAGCCCCGGTCATCGGTATCAACAACCGCAACCTCCACACCTTCGAGGTCTCGGTGGAGACCACCTTTCGACTGCTGAAGGCCGTGCCCGGAGATCGGCCGGTGGTCTCCGAAAGCGGGCTTTCAGGGCCCGAGGCCCTCAAGCGTCTGGCCGAAGCCGGGGTGGCCGGCGCCCTTATAGGAGAGGCCCTGGTGAAAAGCCCGGATCCGGAAGCCCTTTTAAAAAGCTGGCGAATAAGCTAACCCCAAAACCATAAAGAGAGTTCTCCTCCCCCTCTGGGGGAGGCGGGGAGGGGGTGAAAAAAATCCGCTAGTTTCTCCCTCTCCTACCCCCTCTCAAAGGGAGGAGAATTGAATTATGCAAAAGTCTCTTTAAAGATATTTTTCTAAATTGTATCAACCTTATTACACTATACATATCCACTCTTACCAAGGCTTGACGAAAAATTTATCGAAGTATACTCTCACCTGAAGAAAGATGTTCACTTCGCTTCAAAGACGTATTCTTGCTTTATATGGTTTGTCTTTTCTGATTTTAGCTTCTACTTCCAGTCTTCTGGGCTGGCATTTCATTCGCAAGCTCCTCTGGCACCAGGCCGAGCTTCAACTCCAGACCGCTTTTTACGACTTAAAACAGAGCGTGCGAGAGGCCGAATTTCGTTACCGTTTGAGCTTACTTCAGGGAATATCCCAAACCGAGGCCCGTTTTCTGGCCCTCAACGATTTGACCTCCAAACTCCGGGAAATTTTTTCTGGAAGTCCATGGCTCTGGGAGATTCGGAGCGAGAAGAACGTTCTTGCAGGCTCGAACCCGCTTCCCCACAGGGGCATCTCCCCTCTTTATCGGGTCCTGTACAATTCTGAACTCAAGATCGAATTGGCCCTGGCTTACAATCCGCAAATTCTTCACCAATTTTTGAGAAGTTACTTACGTACTTATTGGATAAGCGTAGCTGTCCTTTATTTTCTCTTTCTTTCTACTCTTTATTTGGCTTATCTAGCCTGGTTCCGAAGACCTCTCCATCGGGTGATGAAAGCTTTAGAAAAGGGAGAAGAGCTTCCCTCTGTAGGGTTAAAGGAAATCGATCTCCTGGTGCAAAAAATCCGGGAATCCTTCAAAAGAGAACGAGAATTTACTCAAAGGCTGGCCTTTTCGGAAAAGATGACGGCCCTGGGAACTTTAGCGGGAGGTTACGCCCATGAATTCAATAACCTTCTGCAAATGATTTCAGGCTATCTTCAGCTGGCCCGGGCTTTTCTTAAGGAGGGGAACACAGAGAAGGCTTTAGAAAAGCTGGAAAAAGCCGAAAAGGCCGTTCTCAAAGGCTCAGAACTTTCCTCTCGTATACTGGGGTTAGCCCGTTCGAAGAAAATCGAAAAAGTCAAAACCAAATCACTTATCTTCAAAAAAA
>JALWCD010000049.1:10288-13012 GCA_027036915.1 Thermodesulfatator sp.
TACCAACCCTCTCAAAACCCTGGAGAGGGCCTTTCCCAAACACATTCGAGTGGAGGTGCAAGCGGAAAGAGATCTCTGGGTCCCCCTTTCGGAGGAAGTTTTACAGGAAATCGTGATGAATCTCACCTTAAACGCCCGGGATGCCCTGACCCAAAAAGAAGAGGGTTTTATTCTGATCCGAGCCGCAGAGGAAAACGGTACGGTGCGTCTTGAAGTGGAAGATAATGGCCCCGGAATCCCGGAAGAGATTCGTTCAAGGATATTTGAACCCTTTTTTACTACTAAAAAAATCGGAGAGGGTACAGGGCTCGGGCTTTATATTGTTCATCAGCTCGTAACCGGAGCAGGCGGAAAAATTGAAGTGGAAAGCACTCCCGGGAAAGGAACCCGTTTCATCCTATGGCTTCCAAAAACCGAACCTGAAAAAACCCAGAAGAAGGAGACCAAGAAGCCTCCTCCGTCCAACCTTTCGGGAAAGCGGGTTCTGGTGGTGGATGACGAAGCTGATATCCGGGAAAGCCTGGCTGAACTTCTGAGTCTTCTCCACCTTGAAGCCGAAACCGCTTCTTCAGCCGAAGAAGCTTTGAAAAAATGCCGGCAGGAAACCTATGACCTTCTTCTGGTGGATCTCCTTATGCCCGGAAAAGACGGTCTCTGGCTTATTCAGAAACTGGAAAAAGAGCCTTCAAGGCCTAACATCGTGGTTATCACCGGCTATACCCAGTCTCTGGGAGAGGAACTCAAACGGAAAGAGGAACAGGGCCTCATCAAAGGCATTCTTTACAAGCCTGTAGATCTCAAAAAGATAGAAGTTCTTCTGGCGGAGGTCTTTAAGTGAGAAGATTTTTTGGGCTGTTTTTCCTGTTCTTTCTCGCCACAGAGCCGTTACAAGCGGAATATTACTCTCTGGCCCTGAAAGAGTGGCGCATAGCCAAAGCCGCGGCCCTTTTCAGGGAACCCCTCGAAGAGGCAGCCTGGCCTACGACTGTAATCACGGAAGAAGAGAGACGTCGGTGGGGATGGTTTAACCTGCGCGACCTCCTTGAATATCAGCCCTCCTTTTACCTTATTCAAGATGTTAACGAAAGGGTGGTGGCTCACCGGGGTTTCTATCGTACCATCACCTCCGAACTCCTTTTTCTCGAGGACTACATTAGACTCAATCTCCCGGAACTTCAAAGTTTCCTTTTGGACCGAGCCTATTCTCTGGCCGGTGTTTCGCGGGTAGAGATCATGCGGGGCCCCGGCGCCAGTCTTTATGGGGATGCGGCCTTTACCGGGGTGGTGCGTGTGGAACGAAAAGGACTCTCCCCGGGACTCTTACAGTTAGGAGTCGGAAGCTACGAGGGAGAGGAAGCGGCTCTGGGGCTAGAAAAAAATCTCTTTCGGTTTGGTAGACTGAGATTCCTCTTACACTACGCTGACGACCCTGGAGAAATCTACCATAGCCCGCATGGAGACTTCCGGATTCACCCCCGGCCTCGAAACTATTCCTGGCAACTGCGTTACTTTCGGGGACGGCTGGAAGCCTTCTGGTTCCATTTTTATTCTCGCTACGACACCCCTCGCTCTCAGAGTGGAATCCCCCTTTCGTCTATTGACCGGTATCCCTTCGGCTCTTTCGAAAAACTCTGGCAGGATACCCTGGGAGTTAAATGGGAATCTAAATGGAAAAGATGGCGGATAGTTCTGAAGCCCTATTTGCGCTATTTCAAAATCCATACCCCTCAGGTTCGTTCCACTCATGCCGAAGGGAACTTTCTGGCCTTAAACATCGAGCTTCTTGCCCGGGCTTACGGACTTTCTGGAGAATTTTATCGGAAACATCATCGGGGAACCTTCCTCTGGGGCTTTTCCTGGGAAAAAGAGGATTACGAACGAAACCGCATTTGTACCTTTAACGGCACCCATTTCGGGACCCTGGACTATCCCCCAAAAACAGAATTCCACTGGAGCCTTTTTGCCCAGGAAAAATTTCGCCTGGGGCGTAAATGGATCCTCAATCTCGGGGGCCGTTACGACCATTACGAAAGTTTTGGAGGGGAATTTTCACCCCGTCTTTCCCTCATCTGGAAGTGGCGTCCGGAATTCACTTTTTCGGCCACCTGGGGCCGGAGTTTTCAGGCACCGGTCTACTTTTATCGCCAGAAAAATCGTCTTTCAGGCTATGGGGCAACCGAGGAACTGGAGGCCGAAACCCTTGAAACCTTAAGCCTCGATCTCTACTATCACCCGAACCCGCACTATGAAATTCGTCTTACCTGGTTCCAGGAAAAGGGGGAAGATCTACTGGTTTACAATGCTCGTGAACGTATCTATCAGAATGCGGGAAAGATCCATCTGTGGGGCCTTGAGTTCGAAAGTCGCTACTCCACAGAACCTTTACTGGCTTTCATCAATTACAGTACTTATCAGGTCACTGAGAGCGATGGAGCTCCGGCTCAGGGAACAAGGATACACTATCTTCCCCGCTGGATGCTAAAAGGCGGAATCAGCATAAAGATCTACTCAAATTTTTACTTCTCACCTCAATTCCGATGGTATGGCCGTTCTCGAGGGAAAGGAGAATGGCTTTCTCCTTACCTTATCTGGGACCTTCACCTCCTCTGGAATCCTCATTCCTGGTCTCTCTCGTTTAAAGCGGAAAACCTTTTCGATAAACATTATTTCCGGGGTGGAACGGTTCCGGCCTCGCCCTGGCCGGGCCGAACCTTCTTGCCGCGC
>JALWCD010000050.1 GCA_027036915.1 Thermodesulfatator sp.
GTATAACAGTCGTGGCAGAGGGCGGCCCGGATCCCGGGAAAACGGTTGGCCATGATGGTCATGCCAAGCCCCGTCCCGCAGATGAAGATCCCACGCTCGGCCTCCCCGGAAAGAAGCTTCTCAAGTCCCTTGGCCCCGAAGACCGGATAGTCCACGGACTCACAGCTCTCACAGCCCACATCAAGCACCTCGTGCCCCTCTCCCTTAAGATAAGCCTTAATTCTTTCCTTGAGGTTGAAGCCGGCGTGATCCGAGGCGAGCACGATGCGCATTTTAAGACTCCTCGTACTTCTTGAAAACCAGGACCGCGTTGGTCCCCCCGAAGCCGAAGGCGTTGGTCATGGCCACCCGCACCCGGGCCCTTCGGGCCTCATTGGGCACATAATCCAGATCGCACTCCGGATCCGGCTCCTCGTAGTTGATGGTGGGAGGAATGAGGTCCTCGGAGACGGTCTTTACCGTGAGCACGGCCTCAAGCCCTCCGGCCCCGCCGAGAAGGTGCCCGGTCATGGACTTGGTGGAGGAGACCGCAAGCCGGTAGGCGTGTTCTCCGAAGACCCGTTTTATGGCCCTGGTCTCCGCGGCGTCGTTAAGCGGGGTGCTGGTCCCGTGGGCGTTGATGTAGTCTACCTCCTCCGGGGGGATCCCGGCGTCTTTAAGGGCCATCTCCATGCAGCGCGCCGCGCCCTCGCCCTCGGGATGAGGGGCGGTCATGTGATGGGCGTCGGCCGTAAGACCGTAGCCCGCAAGCTCGGCATAGATCCTGGCCCCGCGGGCCTTGGCGTGTTCCAGGGACTCAAGCACTAAGATGCCGCAGCCCTCGGCCATGACGAAACCGTCGCGTTTGGCGTCAAAGGGACGGCTGGCCTTCTCGGGTTCGTCGTTTCGGGTGGAAAGGGCCTTCATCACCGCAAAACCGCTTACCGAAAGGGGAGTGATAAGGCTTTCCGTTCCTCCGCAGATCATGAGGTCCGCAAGCCCCTCCCGGATGAGCCGGAAGGCCTCGCCGATGGCGTGATTTCCCGCGGCACAGGCCGTGCACACCGCGGTGTTCGGCCCGGTGGCTCCGAAGAGGATGGCCACCTGGCCTGCGGCCATGTTGGGGATGACCATGGGGATGAAGAAGGGGGTCACCCGGCGCCAGCCCCGCTCCCGCAGCACCAGGGAGTAGTTCTCCACCACCCCCATGCCTCCCATGCCCACTCCGATGATCACCCCGGCCCGCGGGCCGAGGTCCTTTTCCGGAAGACCGGCGTCGGAAAGGGCCATGCGGGAGGCGGCGATGGCGTACTGGATGAAAACGTCCACCCGGGAGGCCAGCTTGCGGTCCATGAACTCCTCGGTGGAAAACCCTTTGACCTCGCCGGCAATACGCACCGGAAGGTTTGAGGCGTCAAACTTCGTAATGGGGCCGATGCCGGACTCTCCGGCCACCGCCCGCCGCCAGGTCTCCTCCACCCCGATCCCGAGCGGCGAGACCGCCCCAAGACCCGTAACCACCACCCGTCGCTTCATGAAAAATTCTCCCGTTTCTTATTCCTTGACCCGTTCCTTCACGTAGTTTAACACGTCGCCCACGGTGCGCAGTTTTTCGGCCTCCTCATCCGAGATCTCCATCCCGAACTCCTCTTCCATGGCCATCACCAGCTCCACCAGATCCAGGGAGTCCGCCCCGAGGTCGTCCACGAAGGAGGCCTCGGGCTTCACCTGATCCTCGGACACATTGAGTTTTTCCGCGATGATCTTGATGACCTTCTCTTCTACGGACATATCACACCTCCTTTTCCAGGGGAAACTTGCCCTGCTTTTAGCCTATTTTCCCGAAATTTCAAGGCGTTTTACCAGAGCCCTCCGTTTACGTGGAGCACGGTGCCGGTGATGTAGGAGGCGCGGTCCGAGGCCAGGAAGACCACGGCGTGGGCCACCTCCTCGGGGGTTCCGGCCCGGCCCATGGGGACGCGGGAAAGAAGGGCTTCCCGGGCCTTCTCCGGAAGGGCGGCGGTCATGTCGGTCTCAATGAAACCCGGGGCCACCACATTTACCGTGATGCCCCTCCGGGCCACCTCAAGGGCAAGCGACCGGCTGAAGCCCACGAGCCCGGCCTTGGAGGCCGCGTAATTGGTCTGTCCGGGATTTCCGGAAAAGGCCACCACCGAGGAGACGTTTATGATGCGCCCGTAGCGACGCTTCATCATCCCCGGAAGAACGGCCCGGGTGACCAAGAAAGCCCCCTTGAGATTTACAGAAAGGACCCTCTCCCAGTCCTCCTCCTTCATGCGGGCAAGGAGCCCGTCGCGGGTGATCCCGGCGTTGTTCACCAAGATGTCTATGCGCCCCAAGGCCTCCTCCACCTCGCGCACCCCGCGCAAGACGGCCTCCGAATCGGCCACATCGAACTTCACCAAATACGCCCTCTGCCCCAGGGCCTCAATTTGCGAGGCCACCTCCCGGGCCGCCTCCTCCGAGGCCGCGTAGTTTACCGCCACCTCGGCCCCGGCCCGGGCCAGCTCCACGGCGATGGCCCGCCCTATGCCCCGCGAAGCCCCGGTAACGAGCGCCACCCTGCCCTCAAGCTCCATGCCCGCCCTCCTTTACCTGAAGTTTAATGGGTATTAAACTCATACCATGGGTAGCATAAAAGACATTCTTGGAGATTACCTTTTAAAAGTAAGCCTTCTTGTTCTTGGAGCCTGGATTCTTCAGCCCCTGATAAGGGAAACCCTACATCCGGCAATAGTGGTGGTGGGAGCGTTTCTCTTTTTTGCCAGCTTCCTTTCCGGAATCTGGCTCTGGAGCAAACATCGCCGGGAGGAAAGAAATGAATGAGTTTTATTACTGGCTGGGGATAGGCATCATGGTCATAGGAGCCATCGTAATAGGAATTATCTTTGATCGGGTGGTTTCCCGTCCCCAGGCCAAACACGGCTAATCCTTTACCTCCCGTATTCGCCGAATAAGCAGCGGGAGGATGCGCGTGGCATCCCCCACCACGGCAATGTCCGCCCGTTTCATGAGCGGGGCCTCCGGATCGGTGTTCACCGCCACCACCACTTCGGATCCCTCCATACCCACGGTGTGCTGAAGGGCTCCGGAGATACCGAAACCGATGTAAAGCCTGGGGGAGACGGTCTCTCCGGAGACCCCGATCATGTGCTCCTCGGAGACCCAGCCTAAGTGACAGACCGGCCGCGTGGCCCCCACGGCTCCGGAAAGAAGCTCGGCCAGTTCAAAAAGTTTCTGAAAATTCTCCCTGGTCTGAAGACCGCGCCCTCCGGCCACCACCACCCGGGCTCCAGCAAGCGGGCTCTCCTTCCGGCGACCAGGCTGCACCCTCCGCCGACGAAGAGCGCTTGACGGCACCGTGGCCAGCTTAATCTCTTCCAGCACTCCCCGGGGCTCGGCCAGGGGTTCGGCCTTGGGGAAAACCCCGGGCCTCACCGTAGCCATTTGCGGCCGGGTCCGGGAAACGATACGAGCCATAATGTTTTCCCCGAAGGAAGGCCTAATCTGAACCAGGCGGCCCTCCTCGTCCACCTCAAAGGCTATGCAATGAGCCGTAAGACCCAGCCCCAGCGTCCCAGCCACTCTCGGGGCCAGGGCCTGCCCCTCGGCGGTAGCCCCGAAAAGGAAAATCGTCGGTTTCCTTTCAGCCACGGCCTCTGAGAGCACTTCGGCGTAAAGATCGTCTCTGAAATAAGTCAGTTCCGGATGCACGAAAAAGAGAACCTCCTCGGCCCCGTAATGCAGAAGTCTGCGGGCTTCCTCCCGCCGGTCCTCCGGGCCGAGCACCACCACCACGATCCTTTCTTTCAGGTCCGGTTGGAGTTTCCGGGCCACCGAAAGAAGCTCATAAACCACCGCATGGAAGTCTCCTTCCTGCCACTGCCCGTAGATCCAGAAACCACCCATAGGGACCTCCTAGATCAAACCCCGGGTCCGAAGGAGAGACACCAGTTTCTCGACCACCTCCTCGGTCTCCCCGGTGAGAATCTCCCTCTCCTTCTCATAGGAGGGGGTAAAGACCGAAAGCACCTGGGTGGGAGAACCGGAAAGTCCGGTTCTCTCCGGTTCTCCCACCC
>JALWCD010000051.1 GCA_027036915.1 Thermodesulfatator sp.
CCCCCCGTTTTTTGCACATCTTTTATGTTAGGCGAAAATACTGAGAATCAGGAGGGGCACTATGAAGAAACGTTTTACCATCGACCAGATCATAAAAATCCTGGCCGAAGCCGAAACTCCGGGAAACTCTGTAGCCGCTACCGCCCGAAAATACGGCATCTCCGAACAAACCATCTACCGCTGGCGACAAAAATATCGCGGCTTCTCCGCCTCCGAAGCCAAACGTCTTAAAGCCCTTGAAGAAGAAAACGCTCGCCTCAAACGCCTCCTTGCCGAAAAAGAACTCGAAATCCAGGCTCTAACCGAAATCTTAAAAAAAACAGCTTGATCAGGAGGAATTAAAGATTATGCTCAAAGAAACAGCCAGAAAAACCGGGGCCTCTCTAAGCAGCCTGGCCCAACGGTTTTCTATCCCCAGACGCTCCCTCTACTATGTCTCTCGTAAAGATCCCCAATGGCTGGTAAACCTGATCCGGAAACTGGCCCTGGAACATCCGGCCTGGGGCTATCGTATGATCACCGCTGAACTCCACCGCCTGGGCCACTCCGTAAACCACAAAAGAGTCTACCGCATCTACCGCAAACTGGGTCTCCAGAGACCGGTCAAGAGACGAGCCGGAAAAAAGCGTCGTAAACCAAGGCCCTTTGAACCCGAAAAAGCTCTTTATCCTGGCCATATCTGGGCGGTAGACTTCATCCATGATCGGCTCACTTCTGGCAAGGCCTTTCGAATCTTCAATATCCTTGATCTCTTTTCCCGGAGAGCTTTTAAGCCGCGGGGGGATTTCAGTCTTCCGGGAGCAAAAATAGCTGAACACTTTGATAGCTTATGTCAGAAATATGGTCCTCCAGAAATTCTCAGGCGGGACAATGGTCCAGAATTCAGATCCGAGGGGTTTCAGAAGGTACTCAGGAAATGGGGAATCCGAGAGGAGGTTATTCCACCGGGACAGCCTTATGACAACGGCCACATGGAAAGTTTTCAGGGTACCTTGCGGGAGGAAGTGCTTGATCGGGAAGAATTTGATACCTTAGAGGAAGCCCGGAGCCGTATAGAAAATTGGATTGAGGAATACAACCGAAAACGGCCACATTCAACCTTAAACTATCGAACACCTATGGAAGTCTGGGAAGAAAATAGAAGGGTCTCCCGGGTGGCGTGCAGAAAAAGGCAAGTATAATGGACCCTAACATTTTAGGTGTGCAAAATTTGGGGGCATCTCACCTCCCATTCCCATTATTCTTCCGGGCCTTCATGTTTCGAGCCTACCTATAAGGAATGGAAACTCGGTAAGGATGCGAAAGGTGCCCAGGTCTTTGTAAGTTTCGAGCCTACCTATAAGGAATGGAAACGTTTAAGAAGGAAAACACAGGATGAACATAAAAACCTGAGTCCGCTTTGAGTCATAGAATATAAACCCACAAAATTCGAGATTTGATCTCCAAAAAATGGTAAGAGATACTCATTTTCTCATTGGGCATCTACCCCATACTTAGAACTAACTCACAATGTTAGCGACCCTGCCTGCTTGACGAACGGATTCTAATTTTTATTCTTTAGTTTGAAAACCTTTATCGAATTTTTTGGAAGGGAGCCTCACGAAGAAACTCAAAAGATAGATTCTTGAATTCTTATGCATCGGAAGGATGAAGAAGCTATCAAGATACTTCGGGAAATTAAGGCCGGGCTTCGTTCTCCCCGGGAAAAACCCCTGGATCTAAAGCGTATTTCCCTGACCGGAGAGGATCTTTCCGGGCTGGATCTGGTGGGGGTGGATCTTTCCGGCTCGGATCTTTCCGGAGCCAATCTTTCAGGAGCCAAACTCTTCGAGGCCAGACTCTCGGGGGCCGTTTTGCGGGGAGCGGATCTCTCGGAGGCGGAACTCTTCGGGGCCGATCTCTCCGGGGCTAATCTGGAAGAGGTCCGGGCTCCGGAAGCCGGTTTCGGGAAGGCCAACCTGGAAGGAGCCCGGCTTTTCCGGGCCGACCTCAGGGGGGCCACCTTTACCAAGGCCCGTCTCACGGGAGCGGATTTGCGTCTCGCCAATCTGGAAGGCGCCCGCCTGCGGGAGGCCGACCTCACCGAGGCCGACTTCACGGAGGCCTCCCTTAAAGGGGCCGATCTCTCGCTGGCCCGGGTCAAAGGAGCCAATTTCTATAACGCCGATCTGCGGGAATCCCGCCTGCGGGCCATAAAAGACTACGAGAAGGCCAGCTGGCTGGGGGCGGACATTCGGGACATCAACTTCGCCGGGGCTTATATGCTGAGGCGGTTCATCATGGACCAGAATTTTCTCAAGGAATTCAAGGAAAAAAGCCACCTTCATCGTTTTCTCTATTATCTCTGGTGGATCACCAGCGATTGCGGTCGCAGTATGACCCGGTGGTTCCTCTGGATCTTTGTGGAGATCGTTTTCTTCGGCTTTCTCTACACCCTGGTGGAGGTGGACTACGGTCCTCACCGGACCTGGCTTTCTCCCTTTTACTACAGCCTGGTAACCATCACCACCCTGGGCTATGGCGACGTGGTGCCGGCTTCTCTGGGAGCCCAGGTCATCGCCATGATAGAAGTCATTACCGGATATCTCATGCTGGGAGGGCTTCTCAGCATCTTTGCTAATAAGATTGCACGGAGGGCGGAATAGTGTTTCTCAAGTTTTTCCGGAAAGACCCCAGGAAGGAACTCAAGAAACTCCTGGGAGAGTACTCTTTGCCTTCTTTTCCGGCGGTGGTCATGGAGATTCTTTCGGCCCTCAGGGATGACGAGACCCCTCTTCCTCAGGTGGCCCGGCTCATAGAGGCCGACCTCAATCTGAGTGTCCAGATCCTGAGGACGGTCAATTCCGCAGCCTTCGGATTGCGGACCAAAGTGAACAGTATCCAGCACGCGGTCTCTCTTCTGGGCCGTTCCCGGGTGGAGAGCATCGTGCTTTCGGTAAGCGTGCGGGAGGCCCTCCCCACGCTCAGATACTCCTGGTTCGATTACGAAAATTACTGGCTGGTGTGTTACAAAAAGGCCTCTCTGGCCCGCCGCCTGGCCCATCTTTATTCTCCCACCACCGAGAGTGAAAGTTTTACCGCTACCCTCCTCCAGGACATAGGCATTCCTTTTCTGATTTACGCCAAACGAGAGGCCTATCGGCCGGTGTGGGAGAGGTATATAAACGACTACCAGAGCCGGCTGGAAGAGCTGGAGAAAGAGACCTTCGGCCTGGATCATCAGGAAGCCGGTACCCTTCTGGCCCTACACTGGGAGTTTCCGGAGTATCTGGTCAAGGCCATCGGCGGACACCACGAGGGAATCTCCGGGGAGGATCCCACCTGGCGTATCACGGCTCTCATGCACTATGCCGAGCCTCTTGCGGCCCAGGAACTCATGGTTCAGGAGGCCGAGAGGATCTTCGGCCTGAGTCCGCAGGATTTCGAAGAGCTCATTCGGGAGGCGTTCTCCGCAGCCGAGGAACTTTACCGGGCTCTCAAAAGTTAATCCCGGTCGAAAACCGCCAGGTTGTCCCGGTGGATGACCTCCTCCTTGCCTTTAAATCCGAGTTTTTCCGGGATCTCACAGCTCCGGACTCCGGCGATACATCGGAGTTCCTCGGAGGAGTAATTGGAAAGCCCCAGAGCCACCACCCGGCCGGATTCGTCCACGCACTCCACACAGGCTCCCCGGGGAAACTCTCCTTCCACGGCCTTTATACCCGCGGGAAGGAGACTTTTCCCCCGTTTCACGATGGCCTCCACCGCCCCTCTATCCAGGTAGAGTTTTCCTTCGGGCTTCAGGTGGTGTGCAATCCAGAATTTGCGAGGGGAGATGGTCTTTCTTTCGGGCAGGAAGAGGGTGCCAAGGTCTTCGCCCGAAAAGATCCTTTCGAGCACGAGAGGGGTTCTTCCGGGGGCGATTATCATGGGCACCCCCAGGGAAGTGACCATTCTGGCCGCCCGGAGTTTGGAGACCATACCGCCTCGACCGAAACGCCCCGGTTTTTGCCCGGCCATGGCTTCGATTTCGGGGGTGATCCTGGTGACCAGGGACACGGGTCGGGCCGCGGGGTCCTCCCGGGGGTCCCTCTCG
>JALWCD010000052.1 GCA_027036915.1 Thermodesulfatator sp.
GGCCCTGAGGCGTATCCGGGGGTTTCTGCGGGCGGATCTCCTGGAGGTCTTTTTGAGTGCGGGACGCCCCGGGCCGCTGTTTTTAGCGGACGGCCGACTTTGCGGTTTCCGGGTGGGGCCTTCCGGCGAAAGCGGTCTGTATCTGGTGGAGGCCGCCTGGGTCATAGAGCGGGCTTTTCGGCAGTTTCTTGAGAAAAGACGGGTGGAATGGGCCTGGCTGGGGGTGGAAAGCGTGCCGCTTTCCCCGGTTTTGGCCCGGGCGATGGGGTTTCCGGTGGAAAAGGGGTTGCTCGTGACCCGGGTTTATCCGGGCAGCCCGGCCGCAAGGGCCGGGTTGCGGTCCGGAAAGACCCTCAAGGCGGTGGGCAATCGCCTCTATCCGGTGGATGCCGACCTCATCCTGAGTGCGGACGATCTACCGCTGGAAAAACCCGCCGAGCTACTTTCCCTGGTCCTTTCCCGGGAACCGGGGCAGATCCTCCGGCTTAAGGTTTGGAGGGCCGGGCGCACCCGATATATTAAGGTGAAACTCGCGAGGAGACCCTGAACATGAAGAACTGGCCTTTAGCTAAGGAAACGCTTAAGATCAGGGATAGAGAACTCGTTCTTTTTCGACCGGCTACCCTCGATCCTTTCCTGGAAGGCGAGACCTTTCAGGTTTCCAGGTTCCCCTTCTGGGCCAAGCTCTGGGAGGCGGCCATCGTGCTGGCGGACTTCGTGGCCACCCTTGAGCCCCCCCGGAAGATCCTTGAGATCGGGGCCGGGCTGGGGGCCCCGGGCCTTACGGCCGCGGCCTTCGGCCACGAGGTGACCCTTACGGACTACGAGGAGGCCCCCCTTGAGATCGTCCAGCGCTCGGCCGAGGCCAACGGACTTGAGGTGAGGGTGGCGCGCCTGGACTGGCTGAATCCTGAAGATCTCGGGGAATTTGAGGTCATTTTGGGGGCCGAGGTGGTCTACGCCGGCCGTCTCTTTCAGCCCCTGCTGGACATATTCCGGCGGTATCTTTTGCCCCAGGGGGAGATCTATCTGGCTCACGATCGACAGAGGGCCAGGGTCCTGGTGCCTTTTCTCAAGCGGGCCGAAAACGAATATGAGGTGGCCACCAGTCTTCGGCGTCTGAGAACCGCCGGGGAGACCCACGAGATCGTCCTCAATCGTCTGCGTCCCAAGGGCTTTTGATGCGGGTCGCCGAGGCCCTGCGGCTGGGAAGGCTCCGGCTGGAGCGGGCCGGGCTTTCCCCCGAGGAGGCCCTGCGGGAGACCCGGTTCATCCTGGCCTCCCTGCTGAATCTGCGTCCGCTGGATCTCTATCTTTTTCCGGAAAGGGAGGTCCCGGAGGCCGCTTTCCTGAAGGCCCTCTCCGCCCGGGCCCGGGGAGAGCCCCTGGCCTATATCCTGGGGGAGGTGAATTTTTACGGTCGTCGCTTTTACGTGCGACCGGGGGTCCTCATTCCCCGTCCGGAAACCGAGATCCTGGTGGAGGTCTTCCTGGAGGAAAGGTTGCCTCCGGGGCCGGTGCTTGAGCTGGGGGTGGGCTCGGGGGTAATCATTCTCACCCTGCTTGCTGAAAGACCGACCCTGAAAGGAGTGGGCGTGGATATCAGTGCCCGAGCCCTGAAACTGGCCCTGGAAAACGCCGGGCTCCACGGCCTTAAGGAAAGGCTCTTTCTGGTTCGCGGCTCCTGGCTCGGACCCTTAAGGCCGGGACCGAACTTCGCGGCCCTGGTCTCCAATCCTCCTTACGTCTCCGAGGCCGAATGGCCGGCTCTCCCCCGGGAGGTGAGGGAGTATGAGCCCCGGGAGGCCCTGCTGGGCGGAGCCGACGGCCTCCTTTTTATCCGTAAGACTCTGCGGGAGGGGCCGGCCTATCTTCTACCGGGGGGGAAGATCTTTCTCGAGATAGGTTATAATCAGAGAGATCCGGTAAGGGAAATCTGCCGGAATCTGGGTCTTGAAGTCTATTTTCGAAAAGATTTTTCAGGGATCGATCGGGTGGCGGTGGTGAGCCCGTGAGGGAATATCTTGAGATCGAAGGGGGATACCCCTTACGGGGGGAGATTCCGGTCAGCGGGGCCAAGAACGCGGTTTTGCCGGCCCTGGCGGCTACCCTTCTGGCCCCCGGGACCTACCGTTTCACCAACTGGCCCCGCTTGCTTGATCTCTGCACCATGCTCGAGCTGCTTGAACGCCTGGGGGCCCGGGTCGAGAGCCGGGGGGAGATCCTGGAGGTGGACACCTCTTCGGTGGAAGGGGTGGAAGCCCCTTACGAGCTGGTGCGGCGCATGCGGGCTTCCATTCTGGTCCTGGGTCCGCTTGTGGCCCGTTTCGGCCGGGCCCGGGTGGCCCTCCCCGGGGGGTGTCCCATCGGAAAACGCCCGGTGGATTTCCACCTGCGGGGGCTTGAGCGTCTGGGGGCCCGGATCGAGATCCGTCACGGCTACATCCTGGCCCGGGCCGAAAGGGGACTCTCCGGGGCCGAGATCGTCTTTAACGTGCCTTCGGTTACGGCCACCGAAAATCTCCTTATGGCCGCCGTCCTGGCCCGTGGCCGAACCGAGATTCGCAACGCGGCCCGGGAACCGGAGGTGGTCTTCTTGGGGGAGATGCTCCGGGCCATGGGAGCCCGGATAGAGGGGCTGGGCACGGATCATATCGTGGTTTACGGTTGTTCCGGGCTGGAACCCCCCCGGGAACCCCTGCGAATCATTCCCGACCGTATAGAGGCCGGGACCTATCTCATGCTTCCGGGGATAACCGGGGGCGAGATCACCCTTCTTGCGGCTGAGCCGCGCCATCTGGAAACCCCCATTCTCCGTCTCCGGGAGGCCGGCCTTGAGATCGAGGCCGAGGGCCAACGGCTTTACGCCCGGGCCCGGGGACCCCTTGCGCCGCTTGAAATCGTGACCGCCCCTTATCCCGGGTTCCCCACCGATCTTCAGGCCCAGATCATGGTTCTTATGACGCAGGCCCGGGGACTTTCCTTCATTACCGAAAATCTTTTCGAAAAGAGGTTCCAGCACGTGTTCGAGTTGCGCCGCATGGGGGCGGAAATCGACCTTGACGATCGTACGGCCGTGGTTCGGGGGCCGGTGAGATTACAGGGAGCCGAGGTGGAGGCCAGCGATCTTCGGGCTAGTGCCTGTCTGGTGCTGGCGGCCCTGGGGGCCGAAGGAATAAGCCGTATTTACGGACTCGAACATCTGGATCGGGGTTACGAAAGGATGGAGGCCAAGCTCTCGGCCCTGGGGGCCAGGATCGTGAGGAAGACCCATGAAGAACGCGAGACTCTCGGACCTTGTGGGCCAGGAGCCCGCGGTTAGGCTCTTCCGGAGGGCCCTTGAAGGGAACAGACTGGCTCAGACCTACCTCCTGGTGGGCCCCGAGGGTACCGGGAAAGAGACCTCTGTAAGGGCCCTGGTCAGGGAGATCTTTTGTGAGAACGGGGAGGGGTGTGACGGCTGTCGGTCCTGCCAGAAGCTCGCCCGGGGGGTGCATCCTGATTTCCTGGTTCTGCAGGCCCAGGGCGATAGCATCCGTATTGCCCAGGTCAGAGCCGCGGAGGAATTTTTGCGGTTTCGGCCTCTTGAGGCCCCGGTGCGCGTGGTGCTGGTGCCGGAAGCCGAGCGCCTGACTCCGGAGGCGGCCAACGCTCTCCTCAAGTCTCTCGAGGAACCTCCGTCCTACGCCCATTTTTTCCTGACCGCGGTCTCGGCCGAGGCCCTTCTGCCCACCATCGTTTCTCGTTCACAGGTGGTGAGGTTTCGGCCGCTGCCTCCGGCTCTCATCGAAAGGGTCCTCAGAGAGCGATTCGGAAAACCCCCGGAGGAGGCCCGGGCCCTGGCGCTTCTTGCGGAGGGCAGCCTGGGGCGGGCCCTGAGCCTGGCCGAAAAGGGACTTCTTGAGGAGCTTAATCGTCTGGTCGGGGTTTCCCGGAATCCTGATCCGGCTCTGAAGCTGCGGGCGGCGGAGATGCTGGCCCAGAGGCGGGAGGACTTAAGCGAACTCTTCTATCTGATCCGGATCTGGCTCTGGTATTCCCTCCTCCGGGCCCGGGGACTCTGCGA
>JALWCD010000053.1 GCA_027036915.1 Thermodesulfatator sp.
GTTTAAGATTCACACCCTTGACGGCCGTTCGGCCTGGCTGGCCAAAAAAGGCCGGGGCTGGCCCCAGGTGGGTAAATACAAGGTCTTTCTTGAGACCTTTGAAAAGCTCGCCCTTTCGGCCCTGGCACCGGCGGAACCCGGAACCCTCTACGTGGTGGATGAGATCGGAAAGATGGAGATCTTCTCCGAGGCCTTCCGCAATCGCATCCGGGAGCTCCTTTCCGGGCCAGATCCGGTGCTGGCCTCCGTGGGCTACGGAAAGATCCCCTTCCTTGAGGAGATTTTCGGTCTTGAGGAGCCCGTCTTCTGCGAGATTACCCCGGAAAACCGGGACTATCTTGCAGATCGCATCCGGGTGGAGTTTGAACGCCCGGGCCGCCTCATCGTCTTCGAGGGCATAGACGGCTCGGGGAAAAGCACGCTCGCCCGGGAGGTCTACCGACGGCTTAAAAAGAAAGGGCTTTCCGTGCTCCTTACCCAAGAGCCCTCCGAGGGCGAGTGGGGGAAAAAGATCCGGGAACACCTCGCTAAAGGGACCCCGCTTTCCCCTCAGGCCTATGCCGAGCTTTTCCTGCGCGACCGTCGGGATCACGCCGAGCGTCTCCTGGTTCCGGCCCTCTCTCAGGGAAAGATCGTCCTCTGCGACCGTTACTATCCCTCCACCTTAGCCTATCAGGGGGCGGAGGGGCTTGAGATCCGGGAACTCCTACGCAAAAACGAGACCGTGGCCCCGGTTCCGGATCTCGTGGTCTTCATGGATCTTCCGGAGGATGCGGCCTTAAAGAGGATTGAGAAGAGCGGAAGAAGACGCGAATTCTTTGAGAATCCGGAAAAACTAAAAAGGGTGCGGGAGATTTACCTTGAGATCCTTTCCCGTTTCCGGCATCTCCGTCTTTCGGGAGAAAGACCGCTTGAGGAACTCTGCGAGGAGGTCTTAAATGCCCTACCCCATCCGGATCGTGATTGAGGATTTAACGCTTTCCGCCGAGCTTTTTGAGACCGAGTGCGCCCGAAGGATTTACGAAGCCCTGCCCCTTGAGGCCGAGATCAACACCTGGGGGGATGAGTTCTACTTTGCGGTCCCGGTGGAGTGTTCGCCGGACGAGACCTATACCCTTGAGGTCAAAATAGGCGATATTGGATACTGGCCCCCGGGAAAAGCCCTTGCCATCTTTTTCGGTCCCACCCCGGCCTCAACCGGGCCGGATCCGGTCCCGGCAAGCGAGGTCAACCTGGTGGGCCGCCTCCTTGACGATCCGCAAAGGCTAAAGGAGGTGCGGACCGCTCGCATTATACGCCTGGAGACCCTTTCGTAATGGGCCGAACCCTTAAGAGCCCTCTTTTCGGAGAGTTGAATATTCCGGAAGAGGAAGTTCCCTTCTCCGAGGAAGATCTCGAAAAGGAGGTGGCCCTCTGGTGTGCGCTTCTCGGGCGGTTCAATCAGAAAGATGTCCTCGGACGGGTGGGGGAGTATCTCCGGGAAAGTCAGGGCCTTAATCTTTCCGAAAATCGTATAAGAGAAAAGCTCAAAGCCTTCTTAAAAAAGGAAGGGATCTCCTATCGGGGAACGGAGTATGTTATTCCTGGGGAGAGGGCCCTGTCTATCCTCCACGATTTTTCGCCGGAGGAGGTTCGCGAACGCGTACTTTTCGTCCGGGAAACGGTGCGAGACGAGTATTCTCTTCTTTTCCGGCCCCGCGAGGGCTGGATCCTTTCCCGGGGACTTCTTTTTGTCCCGGAGCTTTTTCCGGAGGTAAAGGAACGTTTTCCGGAATGGCGCAAGCCTCTTCGCGAGATCGGGTCCTTTTTGCCCCTTTTCCCCGAGATATTTGAAAAAGTTTCAAAAGAAATTCTTCTCGTAGTGTTAGAAGAGGTTCTTTATCGGGCCTTTGTCTGGGCCGAGGGGCCTCTCCCCCTTTGGCTTGAGGCCCTGGAGAAAGATTTTCCCTACCAAAACGAGGACTTTTTCTGGCTCCTTTTCCAGGGAGCCCTTCTTGCCGGCCGAAAAAATCTGGCTCTGAACCTTAAGGAGAGGCTTGCGACTCCCTGGCGCGGGGCCTATGCCGAGGCCCTCGTGAGATTTCTTTCCGGAGAGGCCTATATTTCGGCCCTCAAAGAAGCCGAGGAACTTTTCCGGGCAAGCAGCCGGCGCAAGTACTTTTTGCCCGATGGCCCTTTAGGGCTTCTTACGCCGCTTATGAACTTTCTTTCCCGGGATCCGGAGCGACAGTCCTCGGTGGCACACCACTGGTCGCACCTTTTGCGTCGCGTTCCGGAAGACTGGCGGGAGGAGGTCGCCCCGCTCGGGAGATTTCTGCGGGCTCTTGTGGAAAGGAAGACGGTTTTCGTGTCCTGGGAGGAACCTTTCTCTCTGGAGGGGCTGGTCTTCCTCTGGCTTGAGGCCTTAAGCGAAGAAGATCATCCCCTCTTTAAGCCCGATGGGGCCGCGGAAGTCGCCCGGGAGCTTGAGGAGGATGGCCACCTCCTCTGGGCCCTTGAGATCCTGGGGGCGCTTTCCCGCCACCATTCGAATCTTCGTTCAGAGGCGGAAAGACTTTCGGAGCGTATCGGTTTTCGCCCCATAATCGAACGTTTCTTTGAGGAGCCCTCCTGGGAGGAGCGTCTGGCCCGGCTGGAAAGACTCCTTGAGCCCGAGGCCCAAAAAGATTCGGAGAAGGACAATAAAAGACTGGTCTGGTTTTTTCAGCTTACGAAATACGGATTTATTCTTGAACCGGTGGAGCAGAAGCGACTTGCCCCCGGGCTATGGAGCAAGGGGCGTAAGGTATCCTTAAAACGCCTATACGAAGGAAAGTATCCTCTCAAAAACGAACACGACCGTCGAATCGCGCAATACATTCAGGAGGAAATAATCGGATACGGACGCTGGGGCAGGGTGGAATATACCTTCCGGCCGGAGGTCCTTGAGGCCCTGGCGGGGCACCCTCTAGTCTTCGACGCCCGCACCGGGGAGCATCTCGAAGTGGAGAAACTCCGGCCCAAGCTCCTTGTCGAGCGTATTCCGGAAGGGGTACGTGTAAGAATAAAACCCTGGGTCTCTCCGGAAAACGAATGGCATCTTTTCCGGGAGGGAACCCGTTTATGGATCCTGAGGCTCGATGAGCCTCTGCGGGAAATTCTTCTCCTCGTGGGGAAAGACGGCCTGGTAGTGCCGCATGAGGCCGAGGAGAGGCTGCAGAGGATCCTTCCCGGGCTCGGAAGGTGGCTTGAGGTAGAGGCGGAAGTGGCCCTGGCCGAGGGCCGGAAGGTTCCTCCAGAGAAGAAGCTGGGGCTTTTTCTGAGGCCGATGGCCGAGGGCCTGAAGCTTACGGTAAGGAGTCTCCCCCTGGGGGAAGAAGGGCCGCGTTTTGTGCCCGGACGCGGACGGGAGGAGGTTCTCGCCCGGGTGGGCGATGAGGTCCTGCGCACAAGGCGCGACCTTTTCACCGAAAGAGAAAGGTTTCAGATACTAGTCCAAAGGCTTGACCAAATCGATGAGCTTGAAAAACTCGGAGAGGCCGAATGGCTGGCTCCGGACCTTCCGAGCGCCCTTGAACTCCTTGAGACCCTCTCCGAACTCCCGCAGGAGGTCTATCGGATCTTCTGGCCCGAAGGGGAACGCCTGAGGGTTGAAGCGGTGACGGAGGTTCCGGAGGTGAAATTTCTTTCCTCCGGCGAGTGGTTCGAGGTTAAGGGAAGGTTAAAGCTTGCGGAGGGAGAGATAGATCTCGGAGAGGTTCTGAAACATCTTGGAGAAAGCCGCGGACGCTTCGTACCCCTTGAGGAAGGCCGTTTTCTGGCCCTGAAGGAGGAAATTTATCGGGGCCTTAAGGAACTCGCCGAACTTGCGGAGATCCGGAGAAACCGGACCCTGATTCATCCCTTAAAGGCTTTAGCTCTTCGGGAAGAAGGCCTTCGAACGGAGGGGGACGAGGGCTGGCGGGAATTTCGCCGCCGGCTCGAGGCGGTCTTTAATGAGAATCCCGATCCCCCTTCCGGGCTTCGGGCCGAACTCAGGCCCTATCAGCTTGAGGGCTATCGCTGGCTCTGGCGGCTCTATCGTCTGGGGTTCGGAGGGTGTCTGGCCGACGACATGGGGCTGGGAAAGACGGTCCAGACCCTGGCCTTACTCCTTGCCGTAGCGGAAAAGGGCCCCTCCCTGGTGGTGGCCCCGGCCTCGGTGCTTTCGGTCTGGCAGGAGGAGACCCGAAAGTTTGCCCCGGATCTCCGCCTCGTCCCGCTTGCCGAGGTAGAATCGCGCTCTGCGGCCCTGGAGAGGGCCTCCCCGGGAGAAGTCTTTCTGGTCTCCTACGGGCTTCTCCAGCAGGAGGAGACCGCGGAGCTTCTCAAGAGGGTTTCCTGGAACGTGGTGGTCCTGGACGAGGCCCAGCATATCAAGAACTACCGCACCAAACGGGCCCGACACGCCTACGCCCTTTCCGCCCGTTTCCGTCTGGCCACCACCGGGACCCCGGTGGAAAACCGCCTGGAGGAACTCTGGGCCCTTTTCCGCTTCCTGAATCCGGGTTTTCTGGGCTCCCATGAAGAGTTCCGGCGGCGTTTCGTAATCCCCATCGAGAAGGAGAAGAATGCCGAAGCCAGGCGGCGACTGCGGCGTATAATAAAACCCTTCCTCCTGCGACGCACCAAGGCCGAAGTGCTGGAGGATCTTCCGCCTAAAACCGAGGTCACCGTGCCGGTGGCGCTTTCTCCGGAGGAAAAACGCTACTACGAGATCCTTAGACTTAAGGCCCTTCAGGAAATCGAGGCCGCGGATCGTCCGGAAAAGAAACGTTTCACCCTCCTCTCGCAACTCACCCGTCTCAGGCTTTTTTGTGCAAGCCCGCGGCTGGTTTTTCCGGAAGAAGCCCTTCCGGAAAGCAAGCTTGAGACCCTGCTTGAGCTTCTGGAGGAGGCCCTTTCCGCCGGACACCGGGTGCTGGTCTTCAGCCAGTTTGTGAAGTTCCTGCGCCGCCTGGAAGAAGCCCTGAGGGAGAGAAGCATGGAGTATCTAAGCCTTTACGGGAGCACCCCTTCGGCCGAAAGGGCCAGACGGGTGGAGGATTTCCGGCGGGGCACAGTGCGAATCTTTCTTCTTTCACTTAAGGCTGGGGGGTTCGGCCTCAACCTCACCGTGGCGGACCACGTAATTCTGTGCGACCCGTGGTGGAATCCCGCGGTGGAGCTTCAGGCCACCGATCGGGTCCACCGCCTGGGCCAGAGCCGCCCGGTGACCATCTACCGGCTGGTGACGAGGGATACGGTGGAGGAAAAGGTGCAGACCCTCCAGCAGGAGAAACGGGATCTGGCCGAGGCCCTACTTTCCGAAACCGGTCCTCCCTCAACCCTCGACTGGGAAACCCTTCTTGAACTTTTGCGTTAAAGCCTTTTTTTGAGATAAAATACCTCCATGTCCGCTCGTTCCAGGAAGCTGGTTCTGGGGTTCCTCGCCCTCCTTCTCCTGTTTCTTCTTCTGGCCCTGATTCGTTTCCTCTGGCACCGGCATCTTTACGCCGTAACCAACGCCGTCTTCGTGGAGACCGACCGCCTGGTCCTGGTCTCCTTTGACAAGGTAAACGGAAGGCTCAAAAAACTCCTAAAGCGCGAGGGGGAGGCCGTAAGGAAGGGGGAGATTCTTGCGCGCCTGGATTCCACCACCTACGCCTTAAAGGTTAAGGCCCTTGAGGAGGAACTTTCGGCCCTTGGGGAAAAAGCGGCCGCCATTTCCCTGGAGATAGAGAGGCTCCGGAGGGAGATCGCCCTAAGAGAGGCTCAGGTCCGGGATCAGGTCGCACGTCTTAAGGCCGAAAGGGAGGCCCTGGCGCACGAGCGCTCGGCCTTAAGGGTGGAGCTTTCCCAGGCCGAGCGCGACCTTGCCCGTCTGAGACGTCTCTTTTCCGAAAGGCTTATCCCCGAACACCGCCTTGAGGAGGCCGAAACCCGGGTCCTCTCCCTCCGGGAAAGGGAAAAGGCCCTTTCGGCCCGCATCAGGGCCCTTTCTTCCGCCATCCGGGGGGCGGAGAGGGAACGGGAGATCGTTTTAAACCAAAAGAAACTCGTTTCCGAGAAGGAAAAGGAACTTTCGGCCCTGAGGGCCCAGATCAGAGCCCGGGAGAAGGCCCTCTCCGAGGCCGAAACCCTCCTTGCCTACTGTGAGCTAAAGAGTCCGGTCTCGGGCTACATCGCCAAACGCTTTCACGCCGAAGGCGACGTGGTGGCCCCGGGGGAGCCGGTCTACGCGGTGGTGGATTTTACGAAACTCTACATCCTGGTCCTTCTTGAGGAAACCAAGCTCCGGGGGGTGAAACCAGGCTGTGAGGCCAGGATCCGAATCGACGCTTATCCCGGGGTGGAGTTCCACGGGGTGGTCACGGCGGTGCTTCCGGCCACCGCCGCAAAATTTGCCCTGGTACCCCGCGATATCTCCGCCGGGGAATTCACCAAGGTGGCCCAGAGGGTCCCGGTCAAGATCAAAATTACCAGAGGGAATGTCTCTCTTTTAAGAGTTGGACTCGGAGGAGAGGTCGAGATCAGAAGGAAATTCTAATGGCCGAGGCCCCGTTCAGAGAAAGTTTCTATTTTCCGGTCTCCTCCCTTGATCGGGCCGTAATCACTTTCATCGTCATGACCGGTTTTTTCATGGCCATCCTGGATACCACCATCGTGGACATAGTGGTGCCCAAAATGATGGGGCCGCTTTCCACCGATCTTTACGGCATTCAGTGGGTGATCACGGCTTACATGACCGCGGCCGCGGCGGGCCTCATCTTTGTGGTCTCCCTTGCGCCGAGGATCGGCTACGCCTGGACTTTTCTGGCCGGTCTGGCCCTTTTCACCCTCTCTTCAGCCATGTGCGGAATGAGCGGTAGCCTGTCCTCCATGGTCTTCTGGCGAGTGGTACAGGGGCTGGGGGAGGCCTTCATCGCGGCCTCGGCCCAGACCATCCTGCTGGCGGTCTATCCACCGGAACGACAGGGACTGGCCATGGGTATCTTCGGCCTGGGGGTAAGCTTCGCCCCGGCCCTGGGGCCCACCCTGGGTGGGTTCCTTACCGAACACCTCTCCTGGCGCTGGGTCTTTTACGTAAACCTTCCGGTGGGGATCCTGAATCTTGTCGCCGGAATCTTTTTCCTCCCCCGCGGCCTCGGCCGCACCGGACGCTTCGTCTTCAACCCTCTGAGTTACTTCTTTCTCACCTCTTTTACCGTCTCCCTCCTGGTGCTTCTTTCCAGGGGCCAGCAACTGGGCTGGTTTCAGTCGCGGCTTATCGGGCTCCTGGCCTTTATCGCCGCCCTAAGCCTCATCGCCTACCTTATAAGCGAAATCCTCTCCCGGAAACCCCTCCTTGACCTTTCCATCTACCTCATCCCGAGTTTCGGCCTTACCATGGCTTATCATTTCTTCGTCCTGGGCTTTTCCATGTATCAGGTCTTCTACCTCCTTCCCCTTTATTACGAAAATCTCAAAGGACTCACCACCTTCCAGGCCGGGCTCCACATGCTGGCCTTTGCAAGCTTCATCGGACTCTTTTCCGTGATCTCCGGAGCCCTAAGCGACCGCTTCCGCCCGGAATACCTTCTCATGGTGAGCTTTCTTATTTACTCCGCAACCTCTCTTTTCCTCCTTCCACGTTTAAATTACTACACTCCGGCCCTTACGGCCGCTCTCTATACCGTGCCTTTAGGTATGGCCATTGGAACTTTCTTTCCCCCGCTTACCCGGATCACCTTAAGCAACCTCGGTCCCAGGACCGGCCTCGGAGTGGTTCTTATGCATTATCAGCGCTTTATCGGGGGCTCCTTCGGCACGGCCCTTGCCACCAACACCCTGACCTACCGCACCGACTTTCACCTCCAGGAAATGACCGCCCTTCAAAACCCGGTTCTGGTCTCAAGGGCCATAGAGCGCGGAGCTTCCCTTTTTGATCGTTTTTTCCCTTCGGAGATTGCCCTGCACAAGGCCAAGGCCCTCTTTCTGAGGCTTGAAACCCTTTATGCCGCAAGCTACGCCTTTCAGGACGCCTTCCGCCGTACCTATTACTGGGCCCTCCTCGGGGCGATCTTTCTTTTTATCCTTTTTTTCAGGACTCTGTGCCGGGAAATTTTACCGCGGAGGACACCATGAGGCGCGCCCCCCTGGCCGCCCTGATATTCTTTTTCCTTTTCGCGGGTAGGCTTTGCGCCGAAAGGATCTTCACCCTTGAGGATTGCATAAGACTTGTCCTTGAACGCTACCCGGCCCTTAAGGCCGCAATCTTAAAGAAAAAAGCCGCGGAGGAGCGAGAAAGAGCCGCCTCCCGCCTGCGTCTGCCCCGTCTTTATTCCCTTTACCGGTACCGGGCCTATCGGGACCCGGAATACATCAAGACCCCCTTCGGAAGTTACCCCATCCGGGACCGGGAGGAGGCCCTCTTTTCCCTAACCGTGAGAATTCCCGTTTTTCATGGCCTTTCCATCTCCGCAAGAAAGGCCTTAGCCAGGCTTTCCGTGGATCTTTCGGCCGTGGAGGAGGAACGCCTGCGTCAGGAACTCATCCTCCGGGTCAGGGAGGCTTACTTCCGCCTGGTTCAGGCCGAGGAGGAATATCGCCTGGCGGAAAAGAGTCTTGAGCGCCGGAGGGCCCACCTGCGGGATGCCGAGGGCTTTTTCCGGGAGGGGCTTATCTCCCGAAGCGAGCTCCTTTACGCCCGGGCCGAGACGCGGGAGGCCGAGGAACGCCTGGCCGAGGCCCGAAATCGTCTTGAGCTTTCCCGGGCCGTCCTGAATCTCCTTCTGGTGCGCCCCCTTGAGGCGGAAATCCGGATAAAACGGGAGTTTACTCTTAAACCCGTAAAACTTTCTTACGAAAAGCTCCTTAATCTGGCCTATGAGAGGCGGCCCGAGGTTAAGGCCGCAATGCTTCGGGTGCGGATAGCCCGGGAGAGGGTGCGTCTTTCCCGCAGCCGCTATTTTCCCTGGCTTGACCTTGAGGCCGGATACACCTGGCACGGAGACAGCCTCACCTTCTCGGAAAACCCTTACGGGGATCGGGAAAACGCCTGGGTGGGGATAGACCTTAACTGGGAGATCTGGGACTGGGGGATCCGGGGCAGGGAGGTGGCCGCGGCCAGGGCCGAGGTTGAGGCCGAAAAGGCTCTTTTTAAAGAGATCCGGAATCAGGTGGCCCTTGAGGTGCGGAAGGCCTTACTTGACCTTTCTGCGGCCAAAAAGAGGCTTTCGGCAGCCAGAAGCGCACGGGCTGCCGCCGAGGAACACTTTCGCCTTGAACGGGCCCGGTTCCGGGAGGGGCTTACGGATACCAGCCACGTGCTTGATGCCGAAACCCTTCTTACGCGCGCCCGGGCCCAGGAGATCGCGGCTTGCGCGGCATACGAGATGGCCCGCGCCCGCCTGAGCTACGCCGTGGGACTCCCGGAACTTCCCTGACGGCGCTCAACGGTGATCACCGTGTGCACGTTTCCCCGGGGATTGAAATCCCCCACCACGCGAAGCTCCCGGGGCTCAAGGAGTTTCCAGAGGGCGTCAAAGATCTCGTTGGTCGCCGCCTCATGCGAGATGTAGCGGCCGCGGAACTTGTTGAGCCAGAGCTTTAACGAGCGCAACTCCACGATTTTCTGGTTTGGAATATAGGAGATCCTGATGGTGGCGAAATCGGGGTAGCCCGAACGGGGGCAGAGACAGGTGAATTCCGGAAAGGTGATGTCTATGCGGTAATCCCGGTCCGGGTAGGGATTGGGCCAGGCCTCAAGCTCGGCCTCCTCGATGGCCTTCTCGCCGTAGCGTTTTTCCTCTTCCATGGCCTAAGACCCTCGGTCTCCCGGAAGTCCGTTCAGATAAAGCATACCGGACTTTTGAAGTTCATGCTATAGGAGAAACATGAGATGGTGGCTGGGGATGGTTTGTCTGGTGATCCTGATCTCGTGCGGTCGAAAGGGCCCGCCGGTCCCCCCGGAGGCCGCCCGTCCGGAGCCTCCTTCAGATTTCAGGATCGTACTACACCCTCTCTTTGCGGAACTCTCGGTTGAGGTTCCGGTGGAAGACATCCGGGGTCAGAGTCTCAAAAAGATCAAGGCCTTTGAAATCGAAAAGGTGGCCCGCCCCCCGGAAGACCGCGGCCCCGAACTGCGGAAGATCCTGCGGGTTCCTTTCGGGCGCTCTCCGGCCGAGACCCCGCGTTTTTACTACCGGGACAGGAACCTGCGTCCCGGCTGGTGTTACACCTACCGCCTCCGGGCGATCAAGGGGTTCCGTTCCCGGAGCGACTGGACTCCTCCGCGCCGTTTCTGCTGGTCGATCCCGCCCAAAACCCCCGAGAATCTCGAGGTCCGGGTCCTCATCCCCCACACGGTCTTTCTCTCCTGGTCTCCGGTCAGCGAGGACCTGCACGGCTTCCCCCTGCAGGCCCCGGTGCTCTATCGGGTGAGGCGGCGGTCGCTGACGGAAGAGACGGCCTTTCCGCCTTTTCCCGAAACTTCCTTTTTCGACACCTCGGCCCGGAGGGGAGAAAGGTATTGCTACACCGTGGAGCCTCTTTTATCCTACTACGACACCCTGATTCCGGGTTTCAAGACCCCGGAGGTCTGTCTAACCCCTTGAGAAAAGGAGAGGCCCATGCACTACTTCGAATACCGACACGGGGAACTTTACGCCGAGGGGGTCCCGGTGGCCCGCATAGCGGAGGAGGTGGGGACCCCGGTCTACATTTATTCCGCAGCCACCCTGAGACGCCACTTCCGGGTCTTCGATGAAGCCTTCCGGGACCTTCCGCATCTGGTCTGTTATTCGGTAAAGGCCAACTCCAATCTGGCGGTTCTGCGGCTTCTGGCCCGGGAGGGTTCGGGGGCGGACATCGTCTCCGGAGGGGAACTTTACCGGGCTTTAAAGGCCGGCATACCCCCGGAAAGGATCGTCTTCTCCGGGGTGGGCAAGACCGAACGCGAAATGGAAGAGGCCCTTTCGGCCGGCATCCTCATGTTCAACGTGGAAAGCCTGGGAGAGCTTGAGACCCTTTCGCGGGTGGCCCGGAAACTCGACAAACCCGCGCCCTTTGCCATCCGGGTCAATCCCGACGTGGACCCCAGGACCCATCCTTACATCTCGACCGGGCTCAAAAAGAACAAGTTCGGTCTGCCCGAAGAGGTGGCCTATCAGGCCTATTTAAAGGCCCGGGAAGACCCCTACCTTAAGCCCATAGGGGTGGACTGCCATATCGGTTCGCAGCTCACCGAAATCTCGCCTTTCGTGGAGGCTTTAAGAAGACTCAAGGCCCTTTACCTGCGTCTCCGGGAAGAGGGGCTCCCCCTGCGCTACCTTGATTTAGGAGGAGGGCTCGGAATCGTCTACGGTGAAGAGGAACCCCCGCCGCCCGAGGAATACGCCCGGGCCCTGAAGGCGGAGCTCTCCGATCTTCCGGACTCCACCCTCATCCTTGAGCCCGGGCGGGTGATTGCTGGGAACGCCGGCCTCCTGGTGACCCGCGTGCTTTACGTAAAGTCTCATCCCCCGAAGGGAGAGGACCCCGGACGCAACTTCGTGATCGTGGACGCGGGCATGAACGACCTCATCCGCCCGGCCTTCTATCAGGCTTACCACAGAATAAGACCCGTAAAGGAAAAACCGGGAAAAGAGGTCATGAAGGCCGACGTGGTGGGCCCCATCTGTGAGAGCGGGGATTTCCTGGCCCGGGAGAGGTCTCTTCCGCCGGTGGCTCCCGGGGACCTTCTGGCGGTCTTTTCTGCCGGGGCTTACGGTTTCGTGATGGCCTCCAATTACAATTCCAGACCCCGGGCCGCCGAGGTCCTGGTGGACGGAGAACGCTTTTTCGTGGTAAGAAAAAGAGAAACCTATGAGGACCTGGTGCGCCTTGAGGAACTCCCGGAAGGCCTTTAAGGATCTTCCGCTCTCCCCCGGGCTTGAGGAACGCCTGGTACGCCTAACGGAGTTTCTGGCCGAAAGGCTTAATCCTCGGGCCATCTATCTTTTCGGCTCCCTTTCCCGGGGCAAGAAGGCCAGAAGCGGTTTTGATATCGATCTCCTGGTCCTTGGCGGCCGAAAACTTTCGTACCGGGAAAAGCGCATTCTGCGGGAGGAAGTGGACGAGGTGGCCGGGATCTATCCGGTGGACCTCCTTTTTGAGGGCGAGGTAGACGCAGGGTTCGCGGAACGGGTAAAAAAGGAGGGCGTCCTTCTCTATGACGCGCAGGGTTGAGGCCGAGGAGGGCCTTTTAAAGTTCGAGAAGGCCTTTTTGCGCCTGAAAGAGGCCCTCGCGCAGGCCAAAGATGAGCTTGATCGCGACGGGGTGATCCAGCGTTTCGAGTTCACGGTGGATCTCTGCTGGAAGGCCCTGAAACGCATCCTGGCTTACCAGGGAGTAGAGTGCCATTTCCCGCGGGATTGTATTAAACAGGCCTTCCGTTACGGCCTTATCGAAAACGACGATCTTCTCCTGGACATGCTCGCCGACCGAAATCTCTCTTCCCATCTTTATAGTGAGGAGATGGCCCGGGAAGTTTATGCACGAATCAAGGAGATCTACGCCCGGGAGCTTGAAAGGCTCCTTTCGAGTTTGAAGAAGAAACTCTGAAGGAGGTGGAAGATGAGGGTCCTGGTAGTGGGAGGAGGCGGCCGGGAACACGCCCTTTGCTGGAAACTGGCCCGGAGTCCCCGGGTGGAGAAGGTTTATTGCGCTCCGGGCAACGCCGGCATCGCCGAAGAGGAGAAGTGCGAGTGCGTTCCCCTCGACCCCTTTGACTTTGAAGGCCTGGCCCGATGGGCGGAAGAAAAGGGGGTGGCCTTCACGGTGGTGGGGCCGGAGGATCCCCTGGCCCCACCACCGTGAAGG
>JALWCD010000054.1 GCA_027036915.1 Thermodesulfatator sp.
AGAGGTAATCATATTCAAATCTTTCTAAGAAATTTGTTCTTTCCTTAATTTCTTCTAAAAGTTTTCTTTCCCACTCTGGGGAAGTTGAATTAGCTTGCTGCTTAGTCTTTATATTTTCTAAAATAGAAGAAGCTGTCTCATCTCCTAACTCAGCTAGTTCTTGTAATTTAAAAACCAAGTCGCATATAATAACTGTCCATAAAGAAACCAGAGCTGCGCGGTAATTACCTCCTACATACGAACGATAGACTTCTTGAAAATATTCTTTAGTTCGAGGATCTACGATTTTTTCTGCCATCATTTCAATAGAAAAATCACTCATTACAGGGCCTCCTCTACAAATTTTTCTGCATCTTTGATGCGGATTTGCCCGGAAATGAGTTTGTGAAAGGAATAATACTCATTCTTATTCGTGCTGCTCCTTATACGTTTGATAAAGAAATATTGCTAAAGATATAGCGATATCAGCAGCTAGTTTGGCATGCCGTGGCTTTAATAATTGGACTCCTGCTTCCTTTCCATGACCAGTGCCATAGAGATTACGTAGTTCCGCTAAACAGTGTATTGCTGATGATAAGTTATTAATTAAACGTCGAATAATATCTTTGCCTTTTGCTGATTGAGGAATATCTACTGGAAGTATTGGCAGCACTTTTAATACCTCCTTTACCAGCTGGGGAAAGTCAGGCCATTTTTCAGGAACATTACCAGATTTTTTCAAAATGGTTTTACAGCATGTTTCTATCACTTCCTTCGCTGTACCAATTGCAAGTTCAGGATCATCACTTATGGAAGCTTTAATGCGTGAAATCTGCCTTTTTAGATATTGATCTGTAAACACCTCATTTCTAGGAGAAACAGTCAAACGAAGACGATTAATGACTTCTCTACATCTTTGTTCTAATTGTAAATCCTGTTGAGTTGGCTCTGAAGTAATTTCTTTCCAATAGTCTAAGAGGCTCTCTAAAACATCCGCTACAATATAGTTGGGCTCTAACTCCCAAAAAGCTCTAAGTCGTTTGGCTTTGGAGTTTCCATAAATGGCGTACTTATCTGCATAAATATCGATATTGTGCTCTTTAAAGAATTCAGCAAAAGTTGCATTGGTAAAATCTAAGACATAACCTGAGCTCATTCCAAACAGCCGCTCGAAGAAAATTTTTTCAGTCATTTTTAAATCGCTCATAACTCTCTTTCCTTCAAAAACTTTTCCGCATCTTTGATGCGGATTTGGCCGGAAATGAGTTTGGGGAGAAGAGTATCGCGCAGAACAGCGAGGGTACGAGATTCATGTTCATTTTTTTCGATCATATTATCTAGCGGTTTACATACAATTTCAAAATATTCAATTAAATTTGTAGGAGGTATTACACATTTAAGCGAACTAAGGTCTTTTTTAGTGATAGAGCCAAAAACTGTACCTTCAAACTAGAAACGCTCGAAAAATGGCCGAAGAAAATGGACAAAGTAATATGTATAAGAAGAATAGCCTTTCGTGTGTCGAATTGCAGCCAATCCACGTCCAATACAGCAATATTCTATAGCCATATTTATTGCTCCTACAGGAGCACGAACAGTAAGAAGTGTATCACCTTTGTTAGCAATGCGAGTAGGTACTGTACAATATATTCGGCGAGAGGGGAATCTAAATCCAAAATCAATACGTCCTTGGTAAAATGGTAACCCATCTCCATTTTCGTTATATGTGTCACCTGGTGGCGATTGGCCCATTGTTATGCGAAAATGACTATCCATCGTATCTACCCTCCACCCCTTCGGTATCGGGCCGAGAGGGGAATCCTCAAAGGAATCAGGGAAGAGCCGGGCGATTTCAGGAGAAAGCTTAGGAAGGTTGGGGTCTTCTTTTTCGAGTTTTTCAAGAATGGCCCGGCGGCGGGCGGCTTTTTCCGCCAAGGTGTCAGGGATAGGATTCCCGGCCTTGAGTGCATTATCAATTACCGGGTCAAAGTCCACAAACCAGGATTTAAAGATGGCCTTCGTCATCTCCTCCAGCGTCTCATTCATCCGCCGATTAAGCTCTATCTTGTCATCCAGCGTGCCAAGTATATGGGCAATGGCTCTTCTTATATTTTCTGGGGGCCAAACAATAGGCAAATCCTCTAGATCTTTTTTCCGGATATTTCCAAATACTGATCCTTCACTTTCATAAGCATCCCATTCTTTAGTTTTTGCTTTCAAAGCAAATTCTAAATAAACTTGATCCTTCTGATTATATGCTCTGATGATAGCAAGTCCTCTACCAATAGCACACTTTTCAACAGCAATATTGATTTTTCCTATTGGGGCTCTCACACTTAAAAGTATATCTCCAGGATAAGCTAATCTGGTGGGAGAAATACAATATACCCGCCGTTTAGGATATTTGGATGTAAAATCAGCTGTTCCTTGATAAAAAGGAAGCCCCTTACCTTCTTCATTATAAGTTTCTCCTGGAGGCGATTGGCCCATTATGATTTGAGCAACATCTTTTAACTTCCTCGATTCATAAGCTAACATCTTACCAATACTCTAATTTGCATGTTTTCTTTTTATTGTCTAAAAATAATTTTACGTTTTTAGGGAATTCTTTTTTAAAATAATGAAGAATTTTAATAACAGTATTATAGTTTTTGAGATTATACAGATCACTTTGAAACTCATTCTCTCTAACATCCCAAATATGAATATTGTCTCGCAAATTTTTTATAGAAAGCACTAATTCTTTTTCATCTTCACTAAATGTGATAATCTGTCTCTTTCGTAGCATATCTAACAATTCCGAAAATTTATATTTATTAGCTCTTTTAAAATAAAAACTACATTTTGCATTTAATCTGCATATATTACCCTCAAAATCTTTGCATTGCTCGTGCATATTGTCTACAAAACTATAAATAATACCCTCTATCACACTAAAAGCATTAATTATGGCCAACTTGTAAAAAATCTTGCCAACAGACAGACCAATATCAAAGCGATTAATAAAATAGTTAAACAGATCAGTTGTTTGTAACGCATAAGCTAAATTCGCTGCAACATCTTCGGATCCAATAATCCAGAGAAGATTATATTCGTCGCGAAAATCATTGGCTTTTCTAATATAGCCTTTGGGTATTTTTATTTTTTCTTCAGGCTTCAAAGGTATATTTTCAACAGGAATATTAATTCCGTTTGTTTTCAGAGTATCTTCGACTTTTTGCAATAATTTGGTAACTTGTTCTAGTATGGAAACAATCTGTTCTTTCATATTACAATGATTTCCAAAATCCAAGCTCCCTCAAATTACGTCTTATAACTTCTTCAAGTTTTGTGCTTTCAACAAATTGAGTCTCTAGCTCAGCCACCAGGCGCTTCATCTTCTCTTCAAAAGCTTCATCGTCCTCTTCCTGAATCTCTACGCCAACATAGCGGCCCGGAGTGAGTATGTAATCGTGCTCCCTGATTTCCTCTATAGTGGCACTTTTACAAAATCCGGGAATGTCTTTATATTCGCCGGCGCCTTCCTCACCGCGCCAGGCGTGGTAGGTCCGGGCAATTTTCTTGATCTCTTCGTCTGTTAGCTCCCGATGGACGCGATCAACCATGACTCCCATCTTGCGGGCGTCAATGAAAAGGACCTCTCCACGGCGATCGCGTAAGGGCTTACCGCCTTTGGTGGGTTTACCTGATTTATCCCGTGCAATGAACCAGAGACAGGCCGGGATCTGGGTGCTGTAAAAGAGCTGCGGGGGAAGAGCCACAATGCAGTCCACCAGATCGGCTTCGATAATCTTTTTGCGGATTTCGCCTTCTCCTCCCTGATTGGAAGAAAGTGACCCGTTGGCCAGAACAAAGCCGGCAATGCCTACCGGGGAAAGATGGTGGATAATATGCTGCACCCAGGCAAAGTTGGCGTTGTTAGCCGGAGGAACCCCGAATTTCCAGCGCACATCATCTTTTAACGCTTCCTGCCCCCAGTCTTTTTGGTTAAAGGGCGGATTGGCAAGGATGAAGTCGGCTTTAAGAGAGGGGTGTAAGTCGTTATGGAAGGTATCCGCTGCATGGGGGCCGAGGTTGGCCTCTATGCCCCGAATGGCAAGGTTCATCTTGGCCAGGCGCCAGGTGGTTGGATTTGATTCCTGGCCATAAATGGATATGTCTCCAATGCGCCCGCCGTGAGCCTTGATGAATTCTTCGCTCTGGACAAACATACCTCCTGAGCCACAACATGGGTCATATACCCGACCCTGGTAAGGCTCGATCATTTCCACGAGGAGACGAACGATGCATCGCGGAGTGTAAAACTCGCCACCCTTGCGGCCCTCGGCGCTGGCAAACTGGCCAAGGAAATATTCGTAAACCCGGCCTAAAATATCCTTGGATTGGTTCTCGCGGCCCCCGAGACCGATGGTGCTGATCAAATCAACGAGCTCCCCTAGGCGCCGCTTGTCGAGTTCCGGGCGGGCGTAAATTTTGGGAAGGACACCTTTGAGGCTCGGATTTTCCTTTTCGATGGCCACCATGGCGTCGTCAATGATTCTTCCGATTTCAGGTTGCTTGGCTCTTTCCCGAATGTATGACCACCGAGCCTCTTTCGGGACATAGAAGACGTTTCTGGCGGTATATTCGTCTCGATCCTCAGGATCAGCGTAGGGTTCTTTTTTAAGTTCTTCGTAAACTTCCTGAAAGGCGTCCGAAAGATATTTGAGAAAAATAAGCCCTAAGACCACATGCTTGTATTCCGCAGCGTCAAGATGTCCACGGAGCTTATTGGCTGCCTCCCAGAGCTTGGCCTCAAATCCGAGGTTGGCCCCATTATTGGTCTCGACTCTATTAACTTTATTCCGGCGACGGCGGCGGATTTGAGGCTTTGATTGGCTCTGAGTCTCAGTTTTTAATCCAAGTTCTTCTACGAACTCATCAATAGGGCTTTTTTTCGCCATCTAAACCCCCTCGTGTCTTTCTAAATGATACCAAAACGACAAAATTTTTTATCAACTTCTATCCCTTCGCACTCATTACGATGACCTGCCAGCCCTCCTTGGTAATGGAATGCAATATGTCCAGGGTCTTTTGGGGGCGGTCGTAGCCAAAACAAGCGAAGGGTTCGTCAAGCAGCAAAAAGGCCCTGCGGTCGAAAAAGAGGCGAATCAGGGCCAATCGGGCGGAGAGAAGGAGCTGAGAAGAGGTCCCGTCCGAAAGCTCGTTAACGGGAAAGGATCTTCCGTCCTTACGAATGGCTCTCCATTTGGTTTTAAAGGTGTCGCCGTCGAAAAAGAGGCTTTCAGTCTCGAATCTCACACCGGTGTAATTTCGGTAATACGGGAGAAGAGGTCGCTTACGCTGGATTCGAACTCTCCTAAATATCGACGATTGATCTCTCCCCTCAACCCTGTAAGCACGCAAAGCCCATACCTGAGGACTCCTTCCATATTTAGCATGCGCCGGAGATTCTCCTCAAGCTCCCTTTTCCGGGAAAGTAAGTCGTCAAGCTCTTTTTTATCCGAATTTTTTGGGTTAATTTTTTATAAAAGCTTTTTATTCTCTTTTCACTATTTTTTCCTTTAAAATCCGGTTCTAATTTCCCTGAGGACATATCTGGTACACCTTGGGTCCAAAAATTTGCGTCTTTAGGGGAATAGATCCGGTCTATGAGATTATGATTAACCAGAGGAAGATTGAAGTAGAGGGAGCTAAAACTCTCAGTCCGGCTTACAGCAAAAATTATGTTCTCTTCTCATCCCCTCCGAGCACACTTTACCTTTGGAACCCCAGGGAAGGCGGATTAACCGGCCCCTCCCTGGGGCTAGCCATTAGCGGTTATTCCTCCTTTTCTATTTAGAAGAGGCGAAAGCCCATTCTAGAAATGACTGGAAGTCCTTTGATCTTCCTGCTGCCAGTTCTTAGAAACGGAAATCGCTCTTCGAGAAGCTCCTCCTCCACCCGGTTTACCAAATACCGAAAAGTCACTTCGAGACTTTTGTGCGCCGCCAAGACCTTTCGGGCCACCTTGCGGACGGTCTCAGCAGAATACCTTTTCAAGGCCTTCGAAAGGTGCCTGTAAGAAAGGTTCAGGAGAACCTTCACCTTTTCCTCCGCGCTGTAAGGCGGAAACTCGATGAACTCCACCCGATCGCAAAGCTCTGGTAGTCCTTCGAACTCCTCGGTCCTATTCCCCGCAAGCATCACAAAAACCTTGTACCTCATATCGTGCCTGCGACCAGGAAACATCCCGGAAACGAAGTTGTCCTCCAGAGGTTGGGCTGGATCAAGCAGTTTCACCAGGATGGGCACGATCTCTACCCCGGCCTTGTCCACTTCGTCCAGAAAGACGATCACCACCCGGTGTTTCTTCTGCGCCACAAGCTTCAAGATCTCCGAAGGATGGGCGTTGGAATAGTGAACCTCGGTCCCGAAAAGTTTCATGTCCATCTGTTCCTCGGGTAGCTTCCCCGAGGTGCAGACCACCCTTATGACGCTTGCCGAAACTCCAATCCTCTCAAGCGCATACCGAAGCGCCTCGACCGCCTGACTCTTTCCCGTCCCCGGAGGCCCCACCAGGAAAGGCGCCCTCGCGCACCGAGAACCCATCAAAAACTTCAAAAGAAACTGCACGAGGATCCTCTTTACCACCTCTTCCCTTAAAGGAAGCTCCCTTTTCATGTGCTCGAAAAGCTCAAGGACCTTTTCATCGGAGAGGTTTTCTAAGATCGGGCGCTGAAGTTGGGGGTAGAAAAGCCGAAATTCGTCAAGACCAGCCACCAAGGATTTTGCTCTTTCCACCACCTCGTCATCCCCTTTGAAGCACCCTTTCTCTAGCTCCTCCAAAAGTTCCTCTTTGAGACCGTAGAGATGTTTGGCAAGAAGCTCTTCCTTTAGCCTCATAAGTTTTTGCTTCGTGCAATGACACTTCCTCATGGCCCTCCTCCTTTTAGGGTTTTCACCCCTGTCTAAAAAGAAGAAAAAGATCCCCTCCGAAGGGGCGGATGCCGCGGGCCCGGATACCCGGAAACTCCGCACAAGGAGGAGAGCCAGGGAAACCAGCGCAACCAAGATCGCCACGAGATCAAGATCCAGACCAAGATCCATTTCCTTTCGTCCTCCCCTTCGGTGTCCTCACCTTAAAAAAAGATCCGAGGAAAAGATCTTTCCGGAAGGACTCAGGAAGCTTTCAGAAAGGCCTCAAAGGGGGGTCTCGGGGAAGAATATAGATCCAGTAATGATTAGTTCTTCCTCGCGGAGCCGATTCTCCCCACCAAAGAGGAGATCTTTTGCCATCTCGAATCTAAGCTCTACCTTTACTGAGGTGGTCAGCAGGTTTTCGGCGGGTCTGAATCTCAAAATGCCCAACGGTTGTCGAAAAATGCCGCCTTCTCAAACTGCAAAACGATTTTCGAAAAGCAGAAATTCGTGGAACGGTCGTCATTTTCGATCACTTTCTGATCTTGCGAGACTCCTCCTGTAGGGAAGGGTCTGGAGGAGTCCGCAGAAGAAAAGATCTTTATTATTGCAACCTTAAGGTGCCTGAGTCGGGTCATTTCTCAGGTAAAGCCTTGATCCTCTACGAAAGGACCGTCCCTCACTCGAAGCCATTTTTTAAAAACGGGTTCGATTACGGCTACCAAGCCTTCGGCAGGGTGGCGTCCTTCGGAAACATCCGGCCGCCACGAGACAGCAACCTCCGTCTCCATCCAACCTATCCCCGCCCCAGGGGAAGTGTTTTGAAAACCGTCATTCGAAAAATCGCCCTCCGAGGTCGAAAGCGAAACGCAATTCCGAGAAAGATCCTCAAGAGGTACCCCAGGCCTAAGCTCGGCCGGGATCTCAAGGTTCCCCCAAAAGATGAACTCCCGATACCTCCCTCGTCCTTCCCTTTTAGCAGCCAAACAGCTTACCCTCTCCACCAGGGCCAGGTTCTCCCCGAAGACCTCCCGGTACATCTCAACGAGCCCTTCGTGAAAAACATTCGTTCCCAGGATCACGGCTCCCCGCTCAAGCGCCCGCGATAGAGCCTTGAGGAGCCTCTCCTGATCCTCCCAGCCGAAGGCCTTGAGCACATAGTCCTTGAACCCTCCTTTCTCGGGAAGCGCATACGGAGGATCTATAAAGAGAAAGTCCCCCTCACCCGCTAGGTCCACCAGAGCCTCAAAATCGCTCACGCG
The DNA here is from genome assembly GCA_027036915.1 of Thermodesulfatator sp. Taxonomy (GTDB): domain Bacteria; phylum Desulfobacterota; class Thermodesulfobacteria; order Thermodesulfobacteriales; family Thermodesulfobacteriaceae; genus Thermosulfurimonas_A. The sequence goes on from JALWCD010000054.1 coordinate 8,142, forward strand.
GAGATCCGCAGCTTGAAGGGCCCAGGAAACTTCCTCCCAGAATTCCGGGGGCGGAAGAGGTTTGATCTCCTTACCCATGGGGGCGTTGAACTCGCCCCGCAGGTTGTACCGACAAAGCCCGTTGAAACAGGCACTGTTCAGATACAGGAACCATGCGGCCCGTTCGAAGAGCCCTTCAGGCCGCTCTCTCCTAATCCGAATGTAATAATCCCTCGAGTGCCTTCCGTGGTGGACCTTGAGAAGCTCGTACACACGGCGCCAGTCCTCCCGCAGCGCCTCATAGGTCAGGATTAGATCTTCGTTTATGTCTCCGAGAATGGCCTTTTCGGGAAGAAGATAGAAGAAAACCGCTCCGGAGCCCAAAAAGGGCTCGATGTATCGATTGAATTCCCTGGGAAACATATCCCCATACCTTGCGGTAAGCCACCTCTTGCCTCCCACCCACCGCAAAAAGGGCTTCAAGCCCTTTCTCATAATACGGACCTCTGCTTACAGGGTGCTTTTGGTCCTTTTAAAGAAAAGAAGAGGCGAGGAAAAATTCGGTTAGGCTGTTCCTCCAGACTAAGGAGATCTCCCTCCCCCGAAAGTTTTTTCTCCGAAAAAGGAAAGATCAAAAATTGAAAAAGAGCCAGCATACGCCGTATGGCCACAAAAAAAAGAAAGAGACGGAAATTTGGGGGCGGGGAACTTCTTGACAGCGGAAAGGCCGCGTGGTTGATCATCCTGGAAAAGTTCCTCGAGTCCGGGGAGCTGCGGAGGGCCGAGTGCACATTCGTACCAAAGAGAAGTGCCCCCGGTGCAAAAGGAACTTTCAGGAAACGCCGGTGGGTCTCATCTGCCCCAAGTGCTTCACCACACCGAGACGCTACTTCATAGACCTTTCCTGGCAGGGAAGACGCATCCGGCTCTATTCCGACAAACAGGGAAACCCTTTGAGTAGCTTCGAGCAGGCCAAACAGCTCCAGCAGGTCATCGCCTTTGAGATAGAAAACCGCACCTTTGATCCCTCAAGGTATGTGCTTCGGGACCAGAAGGAATTCTTGCTTCCGACCTACATTGAAAGGTTTATAGAGCACTCCGAAAGAAAGGGCCTTCTTGAAAGATCGCAAGAGAATCCTGAGGGCCCATGTTTTGGGGTTTTTCATGTCTTTGGGGATAAACGACATTCGAGACATTCGGAAGAAACACATCGAGGAATTCGTGGATCATCTGCGGAAAAAAGGGAAAGCTCCCAAGACGATTTACAACATCGTGGCCGAGTTGAAGGCGCTTCTGAACTACGCCCACCGGCGGGAAGATTTGGAAAAGGTGCCGCAGTTTCCGGAGATAAAGCTCCCCGAACGCATACCGGCGGGCTTGGATCTTGAGGTCCAGCTCGAGATCTTGAAGCGCCTTCCGGTTGAACACCGTCCCATCTTTCAGTTCATGATGACCTACGGTTGTCGTCCCGGCGAGGCAAGGGCCTTGATGTGGGATTGCGTTAACTTTTCCTCCAAAGAAATACTCATCAAACGGACCTTTAGCTACCGAAAGCTCGTGGAACTTCCCAAAGAAGGAAAATGGAAGGTTTTGCCCATGCACTCCGGGATAGAGGAGATCCTGAGAGAGCTTGCCCGGTGCAAAAGGTCCCTTTTTGTGTTCTCGCATTCGAGGGCGGACCACTACGGGGAGGCCCTGCTTTCAAAGCTCTGGAAGAAGGCTTGCGCGGAGATAGGTCTTGAGGGAGTGAGTCTTTATGAGGGCGTGAGGCATTCTTTCGCCTATCAGCTGCTCAAACAGGGGCTTTCCTATGAGGAGATCGGGGCTTACATGGGACATTCGGACGTGAGAACCACCCGGAAGTATGCCCGCCTCAATCCGCAGCTCATCACCCTGGCCGAAGTCGAAGACCGGTCCCGTAAGCTGGTTTCCCTTGGGGACTGGCTCGAGAAACGGGAAAAGAAGGCTTCCTCTAATCGGGAATAATCAGACAAAATCGGAAGTCAAATCTCAAAAACCCTCTTATTGAGAAAGAGTCTCAGGTCTCTATCCCTTGCGTATCAAAGGTTTCGCGCCATTTGTCCCCGGACTGTCCCCAGAATGGATGAGCGGTTTCTGAAAGCCTTGATAATCAAGGGAAAGATTGTGCCGAGGGCGGGACTCGAACCCGCACGGGGGTATCCCCACTGGATCCTGAATCCAGCGCGTCTACCAATTCCGCCACCTCGGCTCTTTAAAAGGAGTAAAACGTAAAATCCAGCCTGTCAATCCTCGGCAGGGAATTGCCAAATAGGCGGTAAAAATTTAAGCTAAGGGCAGAGTAGAGCTCCAAAGCCTCGAGGGGAAGAAAATGGCGGGTGTGGAACGGCTACGAAAGACGCGGGAGACGACGGTGCGGGTAAAACTGGCCCTTTCCGGCCGGCCGGGAGAGATCCGGACCGGGGTGGGTTTCCTGGATCACATGCTGGAACTTTTGGCCTACCACGGGGGCTTCGGGCTTTCCGTCCAGGCCGAAGGGGATCTCCAGGTGGACGCCCATCACACCGTGGAAGATATAGGGATTACCTTGGGGGAGGCCCTGGCCGAGGCCCTGGGCGAGAGGCAGGGGCTGGCCCGGTACGGAGAGGCTACCATTCCCATGGAGGAGGCCCTGGCCCAGGTGGTGGTGGATCTGGCCCGGCGCCCCTTCTTTCGTTTCGAAGGGCGGTTCCCCACCGAACGCGTGGGGCTCTTCGATCTGGAACTGGTTCCGGAGTTCCTGAAGGCTTTCGCCATGCACGGTGTTTTCACCCTGCACGCCAGACTCCTCTACGGGGAAAACGCCCACCACATGGCGGAGGCCGTCTTTAAGGCCCTGGCTTATGCCCTGCGAAGGGCCCTGGCCCGGGCAGAGGAGGGGCCCCGTTCCACCAAGGGGCGGCTCTAAAACGGCGGAGGAGGAGATGAAAAAAAGGGTCTGGATCCTGATACTGGTCCTGGGCTTGGCGGCCTGTGCCCAGCGGTCGGGGAAGGAAACCTTCTATCCCCGTCCAAAGACCATCGCGGTTCTGCCCTTTGAGGCCGCCTGCCCCGGAGGGGAGAGCGGGTATTTTGCCTGTCCGGTGAGGGAGCTCGTGGCGGGAGAGATTGCTCCGGGGGCTTCCCGGGTGATGGATGAACTTCTGCGCGAGCGTCTTTTCGGGCGGCCGGGCTTTCGTCTGGTGTCCCGGAAGGAGTTTGGGGACCTGTGGGAGAGGGCCCTGGCCGGGGTCCACAACCCCACCCCGGCGGAGATAGTGAAGGCCCTCGGCCGGGAGCTCGGGACCGAGGCTCTGCTTTACGGTAAGGTCTTTCGTTTTCGGGAGAGAAGAGGCCGGGGATATGCGGTGGAAAGTCCGGCCTCGGTGGCCTTCGCCCTGGTGCTCTTTGAGACCCGGAGCGGCCGGGTGCTCTGGAAGGGCTGGTTCGATGAGACCCAGGTCCCCCTCAGTCAGAATCTCTTCAAGATCAGACTTTACGGAGGGGTGCGCTGGCTTACGGCCCGGGAGCTGGCCCGCAAAGGGCTCGAGAAAATCCTGAAGGACTTTCCCTTTCCCGAAGGAACCTAACCGGGGGTGAATCATGCTTGTTATTCCCGCCATAGATTTGAAAGACGGCCGGTGCGTCCGTCTTTACCAGGGGGACTATGCCCGGGAGACGGTCTACGGGGAGGATCCGGTGGGTCAGATCCGGACTTTCGAGGCTCAGGGGGCCCGGAAGATCCACATCGTGGATCTCTCCGGGGCCAGAGAGGGGCGCCCCGTACATTTTGAACTCATTGTAAAGATGGCCCGTGCGGTAAAGGTCCCGGTGGAGGTGGGCGGGGGGGTCCGGAATCTTTCGGACGTGGAACGTTATCTCGCTTCTGGAATTTCCCAGGTGATCTTGGGGACCGTGGCCTGCCGGAGCCCCGAGCTGGTTCGGGAGGCGGCCCGGCGTTTTCCCGGACGCATCCTGGTGAGCCTGGACGTGCGGGGGGAACGGGTGGCGATCTCGGGCTGGACGGAGGCCGAAGACCTCCACTATCTGGACCTGGCCCGGAGGCTTGAGGAGGCCGGGATAGCCGGGCTCATCTTCACCGAGATAGAACGGGACGGGACCGGGCAGGGGGTCTACACCAAGAGGCTGGAAAGGCTGCTTGAGGCCGTAGAACTTCCGGTGGTGCTGGCCGGAGGGGTTTCCACGCTGGAGGACATCCAAAGGCTCAAACCCCTTGAAGACCGGGGCCTGGCCGGGGTCATCGTGGGGCGGGCCCTTTACGAAGGCACGCTCAGGCTCCCCGAAGCCCTCCAGGTGGCGGCTTAAGTCATGGAGCGTGAAAATGAGGTGGTCGGAAGGGTGGCCGAGGTGGTACAGCACGGTCGGGTCCTTCCGGCCTTCGTCCTGGGTACCAAGGGTAAACGCCTGCGGGTCCTTCTGCCCACGGGAAAGGAGGAGACCGTCTCCTCCGGACAGACCCTGATACTTTCCCGGAATCGTTTCCGGAATCTCTCCCGCAACGAGGCCTTAAAACTGCTTTCCGAGGTGGAGGGACGGCGAGAAGAGGCCGCCTCCGAAGCGCGAAGCCAGTGTGATGGAAGTCGCCATCATCTTCGCGGCCAGCAGAAGAAGCAGCATTTCAAGCCCGTAACGCCCCTTCAGGG
>JALWCD010000055.1 GCA_027036915.1 Thermodesulfatator sp.
GGCCCGAGCCCACGAAAGGGTGAGTGATATTCTTATTGCGGCCGGAAGACCCTTCCAGGTGGCGGCTGACGGACGGCTGCATGCCGTGCGTCTCCCGGACTGGCCCATAGAAAAACTTACGCCTCTCCAGACCGAGACCATCGCCTTCAATCTCATGCGAAAAAAGCCTCGTCTCTTTCGGGACCTGGTGAAAACGGGTTCGGCCGATCTTTCCTACCGCCTGCCGGACGGTACCCGCTTCAGGGTCAACGTCTATTCCCGCCAGGGAACCTACAACATCGTGATGCGGAAACTGCCCGCGCGGGTGCCTTCCATAGCGGAGCTAGGTCTGCCCCAGGCCTTCTACCGCATCGCTCAGGAGAAAAACGGCATCGTGCTGGTGACCGGAGCCACCGGTCAGGGAAAGACCACCTCGCTTGCGGCCATTCTCAATGAAATCAACGAAAGAGAGGCCGTTCACATCATAACCCTTGAAGACCCCATCGAATACGTTCATACCCCGAAAAAAGCCACCTTCAGTCAGCGGGAGCTGGGGACCGATTTCGACAGTTTTGCCCACGGCCTGAGGGCCGCTCTGCGGCAGGCTCCGCAGGTGATCCTGGTGGGAGAGATTCGCGATCGGGAGACCATGGAGATCGCCCTGGCCGCCGCCGAGACCGGGCATCTGGTCTTCTCCACCATGCACACCATAGGGGCGGCCAACACCATCAACCGCATCCTGGGCTTTTTCACCATCGAGGAGGAGCACCAGGTACGTGGCCGTCTGGCCGACTGCATCCGCTGGATCGTGGGCCAGAGGCTTCTTCCCCGGGTAGGCGGGGGACGGGTGGCCATCTTCGACATCCTTTACAACAACATTCGAGCCCGGGAGATCATCTTCAAAGGCGAGGGAGAAGGACGCACCTTTTACGACGTTATGCGCCAGGGGAGTCCCTACCACATGCAGACCTTCGATCAGAACATCATCGAACTCTACAAGCAGGGCTTGATCACGGAAGAAACGGCCCTAGCTTATTGTATAAGAAGAGACATCGTGGGCCGTGAGATCGATCTCATCAAGGCCTCCCGGGGGGAAAAGACCACGGATCTGGAGGTGGAAAAACTTCGCCTGGCTCTGGAAGAGGAGGACTGGCGTTGGAAAAAATAGAACTGGTCTGTGAAAACTGTGGCCGAAAATATCGTCTCCGTAGACCTCCCGAAGAAGTAAAAGAGGAGCTTCTCTTCTGCCCGGAGTGCGGGGGTAAACTGGCCTCCCCCGGGAAAAGCCCGGAGATGGGGGCGCTCGAAGACCTTCTCATCACCGGCCCGGTGGCCTTGATCCACTGGGACCTGCCCTTCCCCAGGTCTCCCGTGGAAAAGGTCCTTGAGGGAGAAGGATTTACCTTTAGAACCTTCAATTCCCTGGAGGAACTCAGGGGCTGGCTCCGGATCTTCATTCCCGAGCTCCTGGTTTACGGCACCGAGGAGGCCTCCAGGGTCTCGGAATTCGAGGAACTTCTCCTCACCGATCTCCCCATGGAGGACTATCGACGCCTCTTTCGCGTCTGGATCACCTCCCGCTATCGGACCCTGGAACCCCGGGAAATCTTTTTTTCCGGAATGCACCTCGTCTGTCAGCCGGAGAACCTGGACCGATTCGAGGAGATCTACCGCAAGGCCCGGCAGTACTGGGAAGCCCTTTATCAGCCCTATTATCAAGCCCTAAAGGAGGTTGAGGCCGCATGATCCGGAAAGCCGTGCTTCCGGTGGCCGGCCTGGGTACCAGGATGCTTCCGGCCACCAAGGCCGTGCCCAAGGAGATGCTCTGCCTGATCAACAAACCGGTCATCCAGTATATCGTGGAAGAGGCCGTGGCCTCCGGTCTGAAGGAATTCATTTTCGTGATTTCCCGGGGCAAGGAGGCCATTCTGGATCATTTCGATCTCTCCCCGGAGCTTGAAGCCGAACTCAAGGCCAAGGGAAAGGAGAAGTTGCTTGAGGAAGTCCGAAAGGTCTCCGGGCTCATAGAGAGTCTCTCGGCGGTGCGTCAGAAAAAACCCCTGGGCCTGGGACACGCCATACTGATGGCGGCCCCTCTGGTGGGAAACGAACCATTCGGTGTGCTTCTGGGAGACGATATCGTGGACGCAGAGGAACCCTGTCTGAAGCAGCTCGTGAGGGTGGCCGAGGAACTCCGGGCCCCGGTCATCGCGGTGGAACGCCTTCCGCGGGAAGAGGTTTCCCGTTACGGCGTCATTGCGGGGAAAAAGGTGCGCGAGGGACTTTATGAAATCGAAGACGTGGTGGAGAAACCCCGTCCGGAGGAGGCCCCTTCGGAACTGGCCATTATTGGGCGTTACGTCTTCTTCCCCTCCATCTTTGAATATCTGGCCCGGATATCCCCCGGGGCCGGAGGGGAAATTCAGCTCACGGATGCCATTTCCGCCATGGCCAGAGACGGACATAAAATTTACGCCCTGGAATTCCGTGGAACCCGTTACGATACCGGAAACAAAGAGGGTTTTGTGAAGGCCACCCTGGCCTTAGCCCTCAAAGACCCGGATCTCGGGCCTAAACTCAGGGCATTCTTGAGGGACCTCCTCTAGACCGTGCCCCTTTACCGCGTTGTCCTGCCTCTGCCCCTGGAGGCTCCTCTGCTTTACGCCTCTGCGGAGGATCTCTCCCCGGGAGTGAGGGTCATCGTTCCGGTCAAAAAACGCCGCCTGGTGGGGCTGGTGTGGGAGAGGTTTTCCGGCTCCCCTCCCGAACAAACCACCCTTCGGGAGATAGAGAGGGTCCTGGATCCGAAACCTCTGCTCGACGAAGAGCTCCTGCGTTTTCTTGAGTGGTGCTGGCGCTATTATCTCTGCCCTCCGGGGGAGATGGTCCGGCAGGCCTTCCCTCCGGGGCTTTTCAGGGAGATACGTTCCAGGCTCAAACTCTCAAAAGAGGGGCGCAGGGCCCTCAGGGAGGGAAAACTTCCGGACTGGGCGAGCTATTTTGAAAGACCCCGGAGCCGGAAAGCGCTGTCCCGGTCCGGAAGGAAAATCCCCCTTACGGAGGTGGAGGACCTCCTTGAGCGGGGGTTCCTTGAGGAGGTGGACGATCTGACAGGCCTTTCCCCGCCCCTTGAACCCTGGGTGGAATTTCGGGGGGACGATCCCCGTTCCGAAATAGAACGGTTTCTCCGGGAAAAAGGCCGCTGGCCCAGGAGGTTTCTTGAGGAGACCTTCGGTTCCCGGGCCGTGCGAGAACTCCTCGGATCCGGACGGGCCAGGGTGGTGGAGCTTCCGCGGTTAAGAAAAGGGCCGGTCTTCGAGAGTCTGGAGACCCCGCAGCCCAATGAGGAACAGGAGCGGACCATTCAGGAGATAACCCGGGCCCTGGGGCGGGGTTTTCACCCCTTTTTGCTTCACGGGGTTACCGGAAGCGGCAAGACCCTGGTTTATCTCGAGGTCGCCACCCGGGCCCTGGCCCTCGGCCGGAGCGTGCTGGTTCTGGTACCGGAGATCGCCCTCACCCCCTACGTGGAGACCCACTTTGTGGCCCGTTTCGGCTCCCGGGTAGCGGTCCTCCACAGTGCCCTGTCCCCGGGGGCCCGCTCGTCCGAATGGTTCCGGGTGGCCCGGGGGGAGGCCCAGGTGGTGGTCGGGGCCCGTTCGGCCGTCTTTGCCCCCCTGAGGAACCCGGGACTCATCATCGTGGACGAGGAACATGAGGGGGCCTACAAACAGTCCGAGGGGCTGCGTTATCAGGCCCGGGATCTGGCTCTTGTGCGGGGCAAACTCTCCGGGGCCGTGGTGGTCCTGGGGTCGGCCACCCCCAGCGTAAAAAGCTATTTCCTGGCCCGGGCCGGTCGTTACCGTCTCCTCACCCTGCAAAAAAGACCCTCCGGAAGAACCCTCCCGGAGATCCAGATCGTCCCCCTGAAACATCCGGGCGAGATTCTTACGCCGGAACTCCTTTCCGGGATAAAGGAGACCCTGAGCCGGGGACATCAGGTGCTCCTTTTCCTGAACCGGCGGGGTTATGCTCCGGTGGTCTTCTGCAGGGATTGCGGAAAGCCCCTGGAATGTCCCAATTGTTCCCTCACCTTGACCTACCATCGGGCCAGGGGGAGCCTCCTCTGTCATCATTGCGGTTTCGAAAGGCCGGCCTTTCCGGTATGTCCCCACTGTCAGGGAACGCAATTTCGGCTGGTGGGAGCGGGCACGGAAAGGCTGGAGGCCGAACTCGCCAGACATTTTCCGGGGGCCGGTCTGGGCCGTCTCGACCGGGACACGGTGACCTCCGAAAGACGGTTGTTCGAATTGCTTCGGGCCCTTCGCCGGGGAGAGATCCAGATCCTGGTGGGGACCCAGATGGTGGCCCAGGGCCACGATCTTCCGGGGGTGGCCCTGGTGGGAATAATATGGGCCGAGGGCGGTCTTCATCTTCCGGATTTCCGGGCCGCGGAAAGAACCTTTCAGCTCCTAGTGCAGGTGGCCGGACGAGCGGGCCGGGGGTCGCTTCCGGGACGGGTCATCCTTCAGACCCGTCTGCCGGATCACTACGCCATCCGGACCGCCATCGCCCAGGATTATGAGGGCTTCTATCGGGAAGAAATCGCCCGGAGAAAAGAGCTGGGTTTTCCACCCTTTTGCCGTCTGGCCCTTCTCACCTTCTCGAGCCTGAAAGCCGATAAGGCCGAGACGTCCGCCCGAAAAGGGGCCGATTTTCTGCGCAACCTGGGGAAAACGGAGGTTCTGGGGCCGGTTCCGGCCCCCCTTTACCGACTGGCCGGCCGCTATCGCTGGCAGGTCTTATTGAAATCCGAAAGGGCCTCTTCCCTGGAGCAGGCCCTGCGGGCTTTCCTTTCCGAGAAGAACCGCCTCCTCCCCTCGCAGGTCCGCCTGACCCTTGATAGGGATCCCGAAGAGCTGTTATAATGCCTCCACATGGCTACCCGTTTCGTTCCCCAGAGAGTCAACTGGGCCGAGAGGGAAAAGCATTCGCTCATCAATTTTGATCTCAAGCCCGAAGAGCTTGAGGCCTATCTGGACGAATATCTCATCGGCCAGAGGGAAGCCAAAGGCATCCTGGCCACCAAGATCTGCACCCATTTTCACCGGGTGAAGTATTTCCTGGAGAGGGGCGAACGTTTTGACGAGGTGGGATTTGTCAAAAACAACATTATCATCATCGGCCCCACCGGGGTGGGGAAGACCTTCATGATCAAACTCATCGCCCGCAAGATCGGAGTCCCCTTCGTGAAGGGAGACGCCACCAAGTTCAGCGAAACCGGTTACGTGGGCGGCGACGTGGAGGATCTTATCCGGGATCTGGTTCAGGAAGCGGACGGCAACCTGGAAAAGGCCCGCTTCGGGCTGGTGTACCTCGACGAGGTGGACAAGATCGCCTCCAGCGGCCATCTGGTGGGGCCGGACGTCTCGCGCACGGGGGTACAGAGGGCCCTTCTCAAACCGCTTGAGGAAACGGAGGTGGAACTCAGGGTTCCGCACGACCCCATTGCCCAGATGGAGGCCGTGGAATACTATCGACGCACCGGACGCCGCAAGAGAAACACCATCAATACCCGTTATATCTTATTTATCGCCAGCGGGGCCTTCAGCGGGCTGGAAGAGATCATTCGCAAGAGGCTTCACAAGCAGAAACTGGGTTTTCTCTCCGAGCTTGAGGAACGCCGGGATGTGCAGGTGAACTATTTGAAATTTGTGGTCCCGGAGGATCTGATCGCCTACGGCTTTGAGTCCGAATTCGTGGGGCGTTTTCCGGTCATCGCGGTCTTCGACCCTCTGACGGAAGAAGATCTCTACCATATCCTGGCCAATCCCAACAGTGTTATCGTGGTGAGTAAAAAGCGTGATTTTCGGGCTTACGGCCTGGATCTGGCCTTTACCGAGGAGGCCCTGCGCCGGCTGGCTTCCCTGGCCGCCCGGGAAAACACCGGAGCCCGGGCCCTTTCCCGGGTCCTTGAGCGAACCCTTATCCCCTTTGAGAAGGCTCTGCCCTCCATGGAACTGTCTTTCCTGGGGGTTACTCGGGAGGTGGTGGACGATCCCGAGGGTGTTTTGCGGGAAATGCGGGCCTTTCCGGAAAATCCCCGGTGGCGGGAATGGTACGAACGGGCCCTGAGAGAGGAGGAAGAGCGGCTGCGAGATTTCCTCAAGAATCGCAAACGCTCCTTTTTCGAAAAATACCGTTTCCCCCTCACCCCCACCAAGCTGGACCTGGCTTTGAACCTTCATCGCCGGGAGGACCTCGATCCCCAGCAGGCCCTCGAGGAGCTCCTCATGCTCTGGCGTCAGATTCGAAGCTTTGAAAAGAGTTTCGAACGTCGTACGGGGTTGCGCATCTTTTTCTCCGAGGAAGCCCGGGATCTTATCCTGGATCAGGTTCTAAAACGGGACGAGGGGGTATATGCCTTCTGCGATCGCATCCTGAGTGTGCTCGAATACGGGCTCAAGCTGGTGGGAGATCGTACGGGAAAAAGGTCGTTCGAACTTCCCAGGGAGGCGGTCGTTTCCCCAGAGAGGTTTCTCAATCGTCTGGTAAGCGCCACCTATCACCTTGATTAACCATGCCCAAGACACCCACCATCTATCTCAGTCTTTCGGAAAGCGTGGCTTCCAGAGTAAAGGAGGCCCTCCAGGGTCTCAAATGTCGTCTGGTTCAGATCCCGGATGGGGAGGAGTTGATCGAGGTCTCCCGCAGAGATCCTCCGGATCTTATAATAATAGAAAAAGAGATCCCCAAACTCGATGGCTATGCGGTGGTCCTTCTTCTCAAGAACGAATCCCGAACGGCAGAGGTCCCGGTGATCGGCATCTGCAAATGTCTTACGGATGCGGAGGCCGAAAAGGCCCGTGACGCTGGCTGTGACGATTATGTATGTTATCCTTTTGAAAAAGAAGAATTTTCAAGTCTGGTTAAAAAATATCTGGCGAGGTAAGAGATGATCGGTATTTCCAAACTTTACTGTGGCACGGTGGAGGCCTCCGACCCTCTTCGCTATGGTCGGAGGGCCAAGGATCTGCCCTCTCATCTTTTACAATTTTCAGCCGACAAACGGCCGGTGGTGGTCTGGAACGTGACCAAGAGGTGCAACCTCCGTTGCGTGCACTGTTATGCCTCGGCCGATCCCTCGCCTCACCCCGACGAACTCACCACCGAGGAAGGTCTGGCCCTCCTTGAGGATCTGGCGCAATTCGGTTGTCCGGTAGTGCTTTTTTCCGGTGGCGAGCCCCTCATGCGCCCGGACATCCTGGACCTTATTCAGCGGGCCGTAAAACTCGGGATGCGGGCGGTGCTTTCCACCAACGGTGTCCTCATCGACCGGGCTCTGGCGAGGGAGCTCAAGAAGCTCGGGCTCTCGTACGTGGGCATCAGCATGGACGGATTGCGTGAGGTCCACGACCGTTTCCGGGGCGTAAAGGGGGCTTTTGAAAAGGCCATGGAGGCGGTGGAAAACTGCAAGGCCGAGGGTATCAAGGTGGGGCTGCGGTTCACCATCAATAAACTCAATGCTTCCGAGATTCCCGGTATCTTCGATCTGGTGGAGGAATATGAGATTCCCCGGATCTGCTTTTACCATCTGGTCTATGCCGGCCGTGGCTCCCGCCTCATGGAGCAGGACCTCTCCCACGAGGAAACCCGGCGCTGGGTGGACTACATCATCGACCGCACCAAGGAACTTCACGACAAAGGCCTCAAGGTGGAGGTTCTCACGGTGGACAATCACGCCGATGGCCCCTACCTTTATCTGCGTATGAAGCGGGAGGGCAACCCGCGGGCCGAGGAGGTCTACGAGCTGCTCAAGATGAACGGGGGTAACAATTCCGGAGTGGGAATCGGATGCGTTTCCTGGGATGGTTCGGTGCATGCGGACCAGTTCTGGCGGCATTATTCCTTCGGCAATGTCCGGGAAAGGCCCTTCAGCGAAATCTGGATGGACACCTCGGATCCGCTCATGGCCAAGCTCAAGGAGAAGAAAAAATGGGTAAAAGGGCGGTGCGCGAAGTGTCGCTTCCTTGAGGTCTGTGCCGGAAACTTTCGGGTGCGGGCGGAAGCCGCAACTGGAGATGTCTGGGCCCCGGATCCGGCCTGCTACCTCACGGATGAGGAGATCGGTCTGGTGTAAGGAGGTGAGGGATGTATACCCTCTGGAGGATAATCTTTCTGGCCGGCCTGCTGCTTCTCGGTCTGGGGAACCCTCCCGCGCGGGCCTTCACCCCGGCCGAGGAACGTCAAATCCTTCGAGATATAGCCGAGATTAAAGCCACCCTGCGGGTCTTTATGGAACAGACCAACAAACGTTTTGAAGATATCAACAAACGTTTTGAAGATATCAATAAACGATTTGAGGATATCAATAAACGTTTTGAGGATATCAATAAGCGATTTGAGGATATTAATAAACGCTTCGAGGATATCAACCGGCGTTTCGAAGACGTCAATAAACGCTTCGAGGATATCAATCGACGTTTCGACCAGCTCTACACCTTTCTATGGATTATCACCGGTATCTTCACCGCCATTATGGTGGCGGTGATAGCCTTTGCCCTGTGGGATAGGCGCACCATAGTGTCCCGTGCCCGGGATGAGGCTCTGGAAAAGGTTTTTACCGTCCTCCGGGACTATGCCCGTGAGGACCCTCGACTCCAGGAAATTCTGCGCCGTTACGGGCTGGCTTCTTAGAATAAGGTGAAAAGGAGGCAAGGATGGGACCCATTCGTCGAGCCCTCATCAGCGTGACGGACAAGACCGGGGTGGCGGAATTCGCCAGGGCCTTACATGAAATGGGAGTAGAGATTGTTTCCACCGGGGGCACGGCCCGGGTCATCCGGGAGGCCGGCGTCCCGGTAACCGATGTCTCCGAGGTTACGGGCTTCCCGGAGATGCTCGACGGCCGGGTGAAAACCCTGCATCCCAGGATTCACGGGGGGCTGCTCTATATCCGGGACAAGGAGGAACATGTACGCCAGATCGAAGAGCACGGCATAAAGCCCATAGACCTGGTGGCGGTAAACCTTTACGCCTTTGAGAAGACCGTGGCCTCCGGGGCAGATCTTGAGACCGCCATTGAGAACATTGACATCGGCGGGCCCACCCTGCTCCGGGCGGCAGCCAAAAATTTTAAATACGTGACGGTAATCGTGGATCCTGCGGACTACGAAAGGGTGCTGGCGGAGATGAGGGCCAACAACGGAGCCACCACTCTCAGGACCCGGTTCGAGCTTGCCCGGAAGGTCTTTGAGACCACCTCTCGATACGATCGGGCCATTGCGGAATATCTTTCCCGGATTTCTCCGCCCGAGGCCTAAATGATATGCGTTTCCGTTGCGGAGCCTACGGTTGAAGAGGCCCTAGGGACCCTCGCTCTCTGCGAGACCCGGGCGGATCTTTGCGAGATAAGGCTCGATGCCCTTCGGGAACCGGCGGTTACGCCTTTTCTTTCCGCCCGTAAAAAACCCCTCCTTTTCACCTTCCGGGCGGAGGGAGAGGGCGGGTTCCGGTCCGTTTCCCTCCCCGAACGCCTGCGCTGGCTTAAAGCCGCCGCGCGCGCCGGCGCGGATTATGTGGATCTGGAACTTTCCGCCGGCCCCGAAGCCATCTCCGAACTCCGACGCCTCTGCCACCATACCAGAATGATTCTTTCCTATCACAACTTCAAAAACACCCCTAAAGAAGAATACTTAAAGGACAAAATTAAAGAGATGGTTGATTTAGGAGCGGCCCTCGGGAAGGTGGTCTGTATGGCCAAAGAGGCGGAGGACGGGTTGCGGCTTCTTGGTCTCATCTCCTGGGCCCGACGGCGGTTCGATTTTCCGCTCATTGCCTTTGCTATGGGACCGCTCGGCAGGTGGACCCGGGCGGTCTCCGTGCTTCTCGGGGCCCCTTTCACATACGCCGCCGCTCGAGCCGGAGGTGAGACCGCCCCGGGCCAGATCACGGCCGAGGAGTTGCGGCAGGCGCTCGTTCTTCTTTCCGGAGGCCCTGCGAAATGAAGGTCTTTGGAGTCATCGGGTATCCCGTCTCGCATTCCCTTTCCCCGGCTATGCACAATGCGGCCCTCAGGGCTCTCGGGATCTCCGCGGTCTACGGGGCCTTCGAGGTCCCTCCAGAGGACCTGCCGACTGCTATCTCCGGGGTCCGGGCCCTGGGCATAGGGGGCCTTTCGGTGACCGTGCCTCATAAGGAGACCGTAATGGCCTATCTCGACGAAGTGGATCCGGTAGCCGCAAGGATCGGGGCGGTCAACACGGTGGTAAACCGCGGAGGACGTCTTTTTGGGACCAATACTGACTGGCTCGGCGTGAAAAGAAGCCTTGAGGAAGCCGGCCTCGAACTTTCCGGGAAGAAGGCCGTGGTGGTAGGGGCCGGGGGGGCGGCCCGGGCGGTGATCTACGCCCTGCGAGAGCTTGGAGCCGAGGTTGAGATTTACAACCGCACCGTAGAAAAGGCCGAAAGGCTGGCCCGGGATTTCGGAGGTCGCGCCTATCCTCTTGCCGAGATTCTCCGGGCCTCGGGGGAGATCCTCATCCAGACCACCAGCGTGGGGCTCAGGAGCTGGGAGAATCCGGTGCCACCGGAGATCTTCCGCAACTTTCGGACAGCCATGGACATCGTGTATGTGCCCCTCAGGACCCGCTTTCTTTCCGAGGCCGAGGCCGCGGGCTGCCAGACTATTGACGGACTCCGGATGCTGGTTCATCAGGGGGCAGAACAATTCAAACTCTTCACCGGCAAAGAACCCCCGACCGATCTAATGTATCAAGCCGCATTAGAGGGACTTCGCCATGGCGAAGAAAAGGATTGAACCGCTTACGCGACCGGTAAACTTCAGCCTTCGTCTTCCGGGCTCAAAGAGTCTCACCCAGAGGGCCCTGCTCTGCGCCGCCCTGGCGGAGGGGGAATCCATTATTAAAAATCCTCTGGTCAGCGAGGACACCAAGCTTCTGGCCCGGGCCCTTTCGATTTCCGGATGCGAGGTGGACTTTAAAGAGGGAGCCTTCCGCGTCTCCGGGGTGGGAGGAGGCCCTTCTTTCTCCGGGGAAAGGATCTTTTTCGGAAACAACGGTACCGGATCCCGGTTTTTTCTGGCCTATGCCGCCCTTTGCCGGTCCGGGGAGGCCATAATCTACGGCAAACCCCGTCTCCACGAACGCCCCATGGGGCCACTCCTTTCCGCCCTCCGGGCCCTGGGGGCCCGGCTCGAGTGCCTGGAGCGGGAGGGGTATCTTCCGGTGAAGGTTTCTCCCGGGGATCTTTCCGGAGGACGGGTCGAGCTTTCCGCGGAGAAAAGCAGCCAGTTCGTCTCGGCCCTGCTTCTCGTAGGGCCCTATCTTTCGGGAGGCCTGGAAATAGAGATTCCGGGGGAGATGGTCTCCACCCCTTATGTAGAGCTCACCCTGGCAGTCATGCGGGCCTTCGGGGTCGAGGTGGAGAGGACCGCCCGGGGATTCAGGGTTTCAGAGGGAAGTTATCGCCCCCGCCTTTACGAGGTGGAAGGCGATGCCTCCAGCGCCTCCTATTTCCTTATCCTCCCGGCCCTGATGGGCGGTACGGTCACAGTGGAAAACCTTTCGGTGGACTCCCCTCAGGCCGATACCCTGCTTCTCCGGATCCTGGCCGGGATCGGGGGACGGGTTGAGCCGGCCGGAGAGGGGGTGAGGGTGGAATTCTCCTCCCCTCCCCGGGCCTTTGAAGCAAACCTCAAGGAAGCCCCGGATCTTTTCCCCACGCTCTGTGTGCTGGCGGTGGTATCAAAAGGGCGAACGCGAATTTACGGTGCACCGCACCTGCGGTACAAGGAATGCGATCGGATCGCGGCCATGGCTACCGAGCTTAAAAAGTGCGGCGTAAGAGTAAAGGAGCTTCCGGATGGGATTGAGATAGAGGGTGGGGAAAGGTTCTCCGGGGCCGAGATCGAGACCTATGACGACCACCGCATCGCCATGGCCTTTGCGGTCCTGGGCCTTAAAGTTCCGGGGATGGTCATCCACAACCCGACCTGTGTTTCAAAATCCTTTCCGGAATTCTGGGATTATCTCGAAAAGGTCTATTCTTATTAAATCCAGTATTCCGGGTACCGGCGGGAGGCGGGAATATTGTTGACCAGCACCGCCACCAGGAGCATGATGAGCGCCCCCAGGCCGGCCGGGATCAGAGCGTAAAGGTAGCCCAGCTGATGAACTTTTTCGCTCCCGATGACCGCGATCAGGGCCGTGGCTCCGCCCGGAGGATGCAGGGTTCGGGTGGCGTGCATTATGGCGATGGCCGTAGAGACCGCCAGGGCCGCGGCCAGCCACATCTCGTAATGAAAGAGCTTATAACAGGTGACGCCAATGAGGGCCGAAATGATGTGGCCTCCCACCAGATTGCGGGGCTGCGCCAGAGGACTTTTAATGGCCCCGTAAATCAGGACCGCCGAGGCCCCGAAAGACCCGATGACCATCACCAGATCCGTCCCTGAAAGGACACGATAATGAAGGTAAGAAACCGCCGCGATCCCCAGAAAAGCTCCGATCCAGGACCATACGATTTCGGAAAAAGGAACCCGCGGGGGACACCGGGTCACGCCCTTCATTTTGGAAAAATATCCCGTCCAGAAGCCCATAAGTTAAGACCTTTTCCCGATTTTATAAGTCTATCCCTTAACATCTCCGAAAGGATAGGCAAGTTAAAAACCTTTTCCCGGGGGTTAAAAA
>JALWCD010000056.1 GCA_027036915.1 Thermodesulfatator sp.
TACGGGAGCAGCTTCGGGCCATCAAACGGGAACTGGGGGAGACCGACGAACTGGAGGCCGAAATCGAGGAGCTGCGGGAGAAGATCAAAAAGGCCCGCATGCCCCGCGAGGTGGAAAAGGAGGCCCTGAAGCAGCTCTCACGCCTTGAGATGATGCATCCCGATACCGCCGAGGCCACCGTCATCCGCACCTATCTCGACTGGCTCATCGAGCTTCCCTGGCGGAAAAGCACCCGCGACCGGCTGGACCTCAAGGCGGCCAAAAAGATCCTGGACGAAGACCACTATGATCTCGAAAAGATCAAAGAGAGGCTCCTTGAGTATCTGGCGGTAAAGAAGCTAAATCCCAGGGCCAAGGGGCCCATTCTCTGTTTCGTGGGGCCTCCGGGGGTGGGAAAGACCAGTCTCGGGCGTTCCATCGCCCGGGCCCTGGGGCGGAAGTTCGTGAGGGTTTCGCTGGGTGGTGTGCGGGACGAGGCCGAGATCCGGGGACACCGGCGCACCTATGTGGGGGCCCTTCCCGGGCGCATCATTCAGGGGCTGAAACAGGCCGGGGTGAACAATCCGGTCTTCATGATCGACGAGGTGGACAAACTCTGCGCGGACTTCCAGGGCGACCCCTCCGCGGCCCTGCTTGAGGTGCTCGATCCGGAACAAAACAGGGAATTCGTGGACCATTACCTGGGGGTCCCCTTCGATCTCTCCAGGGTCATGTTCATCGCCACGGCCAACATGACCGATCCCATTCCTCCGGCCCTCCTTGACCGCATGGAGGTGATCTACCTTTCGGGCTACACCCCGGAGGAAAAGCTGGTCATCGCGAGACGTTATCTCCTTCCCCGGCAGCTCAAGGAACACGGATTGTCGGAAGGGGTTTTACGTCTTTCCGACCGGACCATCTTTAAGGTCATTTCGGAATATACTTCCGAGGCCGGGGTGCGGGAGCTTGAGCGCAAACTTGCGGCCCTCTGCCGCAAGGTGGCCCGAAGGCTGGCCGAGGGAGAAAAAGGCCCCTTTCGCATCACTTCAGCCAATCTGGCCCGGTACCTGGGGCCTCCGGAATACGTGGAGGAGCTGGCCCAGGAGGAGGACGAGGTGGGCGTGGCCACCGGACTGGCCTGGACCCCTTACGGTGGAGAGGTGCTTTACGTAGAAGTCACCCTGATGGAGGGCAAGGGCAATCTCATTCTCACCGGTCAGCTCGGGGAGGTCATGAAGGAAAGCGCCCAGGCCGCCCTTTCCTACATTCGGGCCCGGGCCAGGGAACTGGGGCTTTCCAGGGGGTTTTACGAGAAATATGACCTCCATATTCATATCCCCTCGGGGGCTATTCCCAAGGACGGCCCGAGCGCCGGGGTGACCATGGCTGTGGCCATGATCTCCGCGCTCTCCGGACGTCCGGTGAGAAGGGACGTGGCCATGACCGGCGAGATCACCCTCCGGGGCAGGATCCTTCCCGTGGGCGGAATCAAGGAGAAGTCGCTGGCCGCCCTGCGAAAAGGGATCAAAAAGGTCCTCATCCCGGAGAAAAACCTGAAGGATCTGGAGGACATTCCGCCGGAACTTCGGCGCAAGATCGAGTTCGTGCCGGTCAAGTACCTGGACGAGGTCCTTTCCATAACCCTTCTTAAAGCCCGATCTTCTCGAGGTCGCAGACGTGCGCGAAAGTCCTGAAATTCGGGATGCTTTGTCAAACGGGAAGCGTGGGAGTTATTCCCGCCCCTCAAGCAAACGAAAGAGCCTCTCCACCGCCTTCTCCGGGCTCTCTTCGTAAATCACCCCTTCTATTCCGGGCCAGGTGCGCAGCCCCACCACCGGTTTCCACATTTTGAGGGCCAGGGCGATCTCCGAAAGGGTGCCGTAACCTCCGGCCACCGCGATCACGCCCTCCGCCGAACGCACCAGGATGACGTTTCTGGCATGCCCCATATCCGTAACCACCGGGATCTGGATGTAAGGGTTGGCCTCCTCGGCCTTGTTGCCCGGCAGAATCCCTACCGTAAGTCCCCCGGCCTCAAAGGCCCCCCTGGCCGCGGCTTCCATCACCCCTCCCAGCCCTCCGCAGTAAACGATGGCCTCTTTCTCAGCGAGCAGTCGGCCCACCTCATAGGCCATTTCATATACCTCTTCATCCGCAATCCCTGTTCCGATGACCGCTATCCGGCGTCTGCTAGGCTTTGAAGCCATATTCCCCCACCAGCTTTACGAATCTTACGGGTTCAAGGGTCTGGCGATAAAATTTTCCGCCCTTTTTGACCACCCTGACCAGATATTGCGACCATTCGTCCCCCACAGGCATGACCAGCCGTCCCCCTTCGGCCAGCTGCTCCAGAAGGGGCTCGGGGATCCGGGGCCCGGCGGCCGTTACGATAATGGCTTCAAAGGGGGCGGCCTCGGGCCAGCCCCTGGTTCCATCTCCCAGTTTCAGGATCACGTTGGTATAGCCCAGGGCTTCGAGAACGCGACGGGCCCTCTCAAGGAGCCGGGGGTATCTCTCTATGGAATAGACCCACCGGGCCAGTTCCGCCAGGATGGCCGTCTGGTAGCCCGAACCGGTTCCCACCTCCAGGACCTTCTCCGGACCTTTGAGTTCCAGGGCCTGGGTCATGAGGGCCACGATGTAAGGCTGGGAGATGGTCTGTCCTTCCCCGATGGGGAGGGGATGGTCGGCGTAGGCCTGATCCCGCAGGGCCTCCTCCACAAAGAGATGGCGCGGAACCTTGCGCATGGCTGCCAGTACCCGCTCGTCGGTAATACCACGCGCGGCGATCTGCTGGGAGACCATTCTCTCCCTGGCCCGCCGATAAAGATCCTTTTCCGGAGAATAACTCATGATCCGGATCCGGTTACGTAATAGAGACAATCCACCACTTTCTCGCCGGAAAAGGTGATCCTCAGGACCTCTATCTCCTCCCGCCCCAGCTTTTCTCCCAGCCCCGGGATCTTCGCCAGGGCGTCTTTTCTCAGATCATAATAAATCCAGACCTCACGCCCATCCCGAAGCCTTTCCACCCTCTGCGGCGGGCCAAGGTAATGCCTGACCTCGGCCCGGGTGGAGATACCCTTGTGCACCATACAGGCCCGGGAGGCCAGATTGGCCCCCGGCTTGGCCGTACAGGCCGTAAGGCCCAGAAAAATCAAAATCCAGCTCCAGCCCCGCATTTCTCCTCCCGTTACTTTTTATAGTATAATTCCTTAAAAATGCGAAGGAGGTTTTATGCGGTGTCCCAAATGTAAGCTCATAACCTTCGAAGGAAATACCCTCTGTCCGCGCTGCGGGGAAGATCTGAGTCCTCTGGTCCAGAAGTTCGGACCTTTTTACCAGTTTAACGCGGAAGAGGTTTTTCTGAAAGACACCCTCCTCACTCCCCCGCCTTTTATCGGAGCCCCCGGATCTTCGGAAGGGGCCTTGCTCCACGAAAACCCGGAAACCGACATTTCCGAGCTGAAGGAGATCATGGAAACCGATCTGCCGGAGCTGGAACTTTCCTCCCCTTCTCCGGCTTCCGAAACCCAGGAATCTCTCACCCCTTCGGTCTCAGAAGAGCTTCCGGAAGAACAGCCCTCCCCGGGGGAAAAACCTTCTTCCGAAGAAGACGTTTTCAAGGAACTCGAGGAAGCGTTGCGGGAGGATCAGGGATAGGGTCTTCCCCAGTAATCTTTGAGGCGTCCTTCGGCCAGGGCCCGGGTCTCCTCCAGGGCTTTTTCGTAATAACGCCTGGCGAGCAACCGGGCTTTGCGTGCCGGTGGAGTCTCGGGATAATTGTCCAGAAGATAGAGTAAACGATAGTAGGCTGCCCGGTAACGGCCGGTTCGGAAGTAAAAGCGGGCCACATAAAATTCGTGTTCGGCCAGCCTTTCACGCGCCTTGGCGATTCGCCTGCGGGCTTCGTAACTATAGGGAGAATCCGGAAAGCTTTCGAGCAAACGCCGGTAAGCTTGAATGGCCTTTTTGGTATTGGTCTGATCCCGATC
>JALWCD010000057.1:0-4461 GCA_027036915.1 Thermodesulfatator sp.
GATTTACGCCCTCTCCGGCGGGGCCCGCAGGGTCTTTGCCGTAGAGCGATCCGCAAGAGCCTTAGAGCTTGCCGAAGAGTGTGCCCGGATAAACGGTTTCGGGGAACGTTTTTTTCCCATTCAAAGCAAGGTGGAGGAGTTTTTGCGCGACGCCCCGGACGCCGACCTCGTGATCCTGGACCCCCCGGCCTTTATCAAGACCAGGAGGGCCCTTTCCTCGGGACGTGAAAAATACCGCGAGGTGAACCGCAGGGCCTTATCAGCCTTAAAACGCGGACTTTTCTTCACCTCCTCCTGCTCCCAGTTCCTTTCCGCGGAGGACCTTTTGCTCCTGGTGCAATCCGCGGCCCGGGGGCGGAACCTGCGCCTTCTTGCCCGCCACTTCCAGGCCCCGGATCACCCTGAAAACCCGGCCCACCCCGAAACCCTCTACCTCAAGGGCTTCACCTTCGCCGTGGATCTGTGATATTTTGAAGATATGACTTACCTGAGATGGCAAAGGCTCTCGGGGCCTGGCCTCCTGCGGATCCGCTTGAGGGGCTTGAGGCCGACCTGAGAATGGCCCGCGTTCTTAAGGCCCATGCTCTTAAAAAGCCTCGCCCGCGCCCTTGACCGGGCAGGGATTCCCTACATGGTTATCGGGGGCCAGGCGGGGATCTATAAACTTAAGCTTTGAGCCAATCTTCTAGGCTGATCCCGGCCTGTTTCAGAATTTCTTTGATTAAAGCTGGATCAATTTCTCCACGATGCGGATTAGGAATAATGAGTCGGAATTTACCGCGTTTCATATAATCGTGGCGTCCTCCGGGAAAAGGTCCTTCAAAACCGAGCTTTTTGAGTTTACGAATCAATTCCCTTCGACTACAGGGTGGAACTTTCGGCATGGAAAGGATGAGAGTTTTCTCGTTCCATACCCAGGGCCAGGCGGCAACCGTTCACCTCTGGAAGTTCTTCTCCATCCTTGATGGCGGAAAGAATCCAGGTTTCCACGGCATCAATCAAAAGTTCTCTGGCCTCCTCGTAATCCTTTCCCTGAGTAATGCATCCTGGGAGAGCTTTAACCCAGGCTACCACACAATCCAGTTCCTCGCAGGGCTTATATTCTGCGGTTCTCATAATAGCTTTTACATATTCCCGAAAGGAAACCCACCGCATCGGTTCAAATGCTCCTCTCTTTTTATAACCTCACCTGAGAATTCCGGAAAGGAAGTCCTGAAGGAGGGTGTCCGGGCCCATGTCCGGGGCCCCCCCGAGGACCACCCGGATGCGCGCGGCCTCAAGGCGCTCTTTCCACTCCGGGGAAAGGTCCAGGGCCAGAAGATGCGTGGCCACCTGCTCCTTGAGGAAGGCCTCGAGATCCTGGTCCTCCGGGCGTTTGATTACGTCCTTGACCCGTACCTGCCCGGCCTCCACGTCATAGACCGCGAAAAGATCCGCGGAGACCGGATCTCCGGCCAGCCGATTGCCCTCCACCGGCACCGCCACCCGCATGTAGCGCCCCTCCTCC
Source organism: Thermodesulfatator sp. (assembly GCA_027036915.1). Classification (GTDB taxonomy): domain Bacteria; phylum Desulfobacterota; class Thermodesulfobacteria; order Thermodesulfobacteriales; family Thermodesulfobacteriaceae; genus Thermosulfurimonas_A. Next base: position 1,508 of record JALWCD010000057.1, read on the forward strand.
ACCTCGCGCCACATCTCCTCCGTGGCCGCCACCACGTTACGCACCAGTTCCTCAAAGGCCCTGGCCGTGATGGACTCGGGATAAGCGCCGATCACGGGTTTTCCAGCATCCCCCGCGGCCACCACCCGGGGATCAACCGGTATGCGCCCCAGGAAACGGATGCCCAGTTCCTGGGCCAGCCTTTCTCCGCCTCCCCGCTTGAAAAGATCCAGTTCCTTTCCGCAGTGCGGACAGATGAAACCGCTCATGTTCTCCACCAGCCCCAGGATGCGCATCTTCACCTTGCGACAGAAATTGATAGACTTCTGCACATCGATCAGGGAGACCTCCTGGGGGGTGGTCACCACTAAGGCGTAGGCGTCGGGAATGGTCTTGGCCACGGTGAGGGGTTCGTCTCCGGTTCCGGGAGGGGCGTCGATGATGAGATAATCAAGTTTTCCCCAGTCGATATCGCCGATGAATTGTTTGATGGCCGAGATCTTAAGCGGCCCGCGCCAGATGACCGCCGCATCCTCCTTGGGAAGAAGGGGCTCGATGGAAAGGAATTTGAGATTCGGGGAGTAGCTTATGGCCCCCAGGCGGCCGTCCGGACGCCGTGGAAGCCGCTCCCTCCTTACCCCGAGCATCTTGGGGATGTTCGGTCCGTGAAGGTCCACATCCAGCAACCCCACCATGAAGTCCTGAAGGGAAAGCCCCACAGCGAGATTCACGGCCACGGTGCTCTTTCCCACCCCGCCCTTTCCGGACATGACCATGATCTTGTGCGAGATGCGCGAGAGCTGCTCGCGAACCCGCCTGTCCTGCTGATCAAGAAGGACGCTTTTTTTCTCCTTTTCGACCATTTTTACCTCCCCTTCAGGCCCGGACATACCGGAAACCCTCATTCTGCCACTCAACCAGAGCCTTGATCCCGGCCGGAACCGTGCGGGCCCCATCAGGTAGCAAGACGCGATCTATCTCGAAGGCCCGCATGGCGTTCTCACAGAAATAAACTGCCACCCCGTCCTTCCGGGCCTCGCGGTAGAGTTCCTCCACCTCGGAAAAGCGCTTGAGGATGGTGATCCCCTCGGCGTTTACCAGAACCCTTACCTCATGCGGCTCGCCAGCCATGGCCTTAACGAAGTTTCGTGCTACCTTAAGCGCCACCTCAAAACGCTGGGATTCGGGCACATGCAGAACCAGCCTGTAGGCCATCTCCGCCACCTCCCTTCCGGATTCGCTCTGCTATTTAATCACGAATTGTGCTCCCGGCAACCGGGATGCTAAATTAAAGATATGCCGGTCTTTGCCGGGCCACACTTCAAGCGCTTGCTCGATCTTGCGCGCCGGGATCGCCTGGCCCCTCTCTATATTTTTATCGGGGACCCGCAGGAGACCTTAGATAAAGCCCTGCGCATCATCTCTATCCAGGAGGAAAAGGGCGCCCTCTGTGAAAGACTTGACCTTTCGGAAAACACCCTAGAGGATCTCCTTTCCGCCCTTTCCGAAACGGGCCTTTTCGGACCGCGAAAGCTCGTGCTCGCCCGCTCGGGAGAACTCTTGGTCGAAAAAGAGGGGCTTTCCTCAGATATTCTCAAGCCCCTCTCCGCGGGCACGGTCCATCTCCTGCTCCTGGCCCGCGAGTTTCCGGAGGCCCATTCCCTTTATCGCTTTGCGGAGGAAAAGGGGGCCATCGTTCCGCTTCACCTCCAGAAGGGGCGCGCCCGCCTGCTTTCCGAGCTTGCCGAAAGGCTTTCGGCCGAGGGTCTTACCATGGAGCGCCCGGTGGCCGAGTATTTCCTCTCGCTGGTGGGGGAGGACTATGCTCATTTCCGGAACGAGCTTGAGAAGCTGATTCTTTACGCCGGAGGCCGCAATATTTCCCGTCAGGATGTGGAAGCCATCGTTTCACCTGCGGAGGAAGCCGCCCTTTTCATGCTAGGTGACGTACTCCTTGAGCGAGGGCCTGAGGCCGCAAGGAGTCTCCTTACACGTCTTCTGGACCGCGGAGAGGTGCCTCCCCGGATACTGGCGGCGCTTACCACCTATTTCAAGCGTCTCTGGCTTCTGGCTTACCTTCTGGGAAAACGGAGGGAGCTTCTTCAGGAAAGGCGATTTGAGTCCTTCAAGGGTCCCTACGAGACCCTCCTTCGGGAAACCTGGCCGGAAAGGCCTCCTGCGGCATTGAACAGATTGCATCCCTATGCCGCTTTTCGTCTGAAAAGACACCTCCAGGATCTGGGGGAGGAATTCTTTCCGGCGGTCTTCAGCGCCCTTTACACCCTGGATCGCGCGCTCAAACGGGATTTTCTGGCCCCGGAGAAGGCTTTTTATCGGTTTTTCCTGACGGTTTACAGTTTAAAAAATCCGGGTGGTCTCTTAAAAAGTTCCATAGAGCCTGTAATTTTTGAAGGAGTTCCTCCCGGGATTTAAAGGCCAGCCCGAGGCGCAGGGTATCCTCCTCGAATCCGGGAGGGGTTTCAAGGGTGACCCCCTTCGAGCGCAGGGCCTCACGATAGCGAGAAACGGTCTTCTCCAGGGCCAAAAGCCGCGGTCGCAAAAGGGCCCGGAGTCTTTTGAGAAATTCTTCACGTCCGGAAAGGTTTTCGAAATATCGGGCGAGGATCTCTTCTAAGGAAAGATTTTCTCGTCGGGCGAGATCCCGCAACCCCTCAACCACTTCCCGTTTTTCCGAGGTCGTAAAACGAAAGCGTTCAAGGATTTCGCACAAGACCCGCCGGCTGTCTTCCGGAACCCGGAGGAGGATTCGGGCCACCTTCAAAGGAATCCGTCCCTCGGCCACCGCCTGTTTCACATCTTCCCGGGCTCCAGCCAGCTCTTTCAAAAAGTAATACCACTCCGGATGGGGCCTTAAACCGAGTTCCGGAAGAAGCTTACGGGAAACCTCTTCCGGGGAGAGATAGCGGCTAAAACGGACCACAAGTTCGGCCTTCTCCACCGGGTTCAGCTCCCGG
>JALWCD010000057.1:4471-12577 GCA_027036915.1 Thermodesulfatator sp.
GGCTTCAAGGGGGGAAAGACCGCGCAGAATGCGACAGGGGACCTCCCGGACGCCCATGGTCCGGAGGGCGAGCAGGCGGCCCTCGCCGGCTACCGGTAGAATCTTTTCCTGATCTGCAAGGACCACCGGGGGTTCGAGAAGCCCCCAGCGCTCAAGACTTTCCCGAAGGTAACGATCCCTTCCGGGAAAGGAAAAGACGAAGGTCCGGGAGTCAAGGTCGATTTCCGAGAGGGGAAGAACCGCAATTTCCATCAGGAGAGGGTTTCACCGGTGAGCCGCCTTAAGGCCTCAAGGTAGCGTTCCCGGGTCTTTGCCACTATTTCCGGCGGAATTTCCGGGGCCGGGGGTTTCCTGTTCCAGCCGATCTCCGTGAGCCAGTCCCTTATGAACTGTTTGTCGAAGCTTTTCTGAGGACGCCCCGGTTCGTACTCTTCCCTGGGCCAGAAACGGGAGGAATCCGGGGTAAGGACCTCGTCCACCAGGATGAGTTCCCCATCCACGATACCGAACTCGAACTTGGTGTCGGCAATGATTATACCCCGGCTTTCGGCATATTCGGCCGCCTTGCGATAGAGGGCCAGCGAAAGCTCCTTTACCCGTTCGGCAAGCTCCTTCCCGATGAGGCGGGCGCACTCCTCAAAGGTGATGTTCACGTCGTGTTCGCCCTGTTCGGCCTTGGTGGAAGGGGTGAAAATGGGTTCCGGAAGGCGATCGGCCTCGCGAAGACCCGCGGGAAGCGGGATTCCGCAGACCTTTCCGGTTTTCCGGTATTCCTTCATGGCCGAGCCGGTGATGTACCCCCGCACGATGCACTCCACCGGAAGCACCCGGGCCTTTTTGACCAGCATGCTCCTTCCGTAAAGTATTTCCCGATAGGGGCCCGTCTCCTCCGGATATTCGTCCACGTTTGCGGTGAGGAGATGATTTTTCACGATGTCCTTCAGGAAATCAAACCAGAAGAGGGACATCCGGGTTAGAATGCGGCCCTTGTCCGGAATGGGGGTGGGGAGCACCACGTCGAAGGCCGAGATACGGTCCGTGGCCACGATGAGGAGCCGGTCTCCCAGATCGTAAATGTCTCGAACCTTCCCCCGGGAAAGGAGTTTCAAATCCGCAAAATCAGTCTTAAAAAGGGCTCCTGGCATCTCCATCTCCCCCCTTGGTTCAGGCCGCGCGGGCCAGCTTACGGGTGCGCTTTTTGAAACGGGAAGCCAGTTTGCGATACCGTTCGTAACGTTCCCAGTCCTTTTCGGCCTTGGCCTTTTCCGCGAGCTCGCGGAATTTCTTGACCTTGGCCTTGAGTTCCCGCATGGAGCCTCCGACCTTCCGCGGCGCCTCTTCGATACCGTAAACTTTTTTGAGGGCCGAAATGAGCTCCTCTTTGTTCATTCCGTGCACACCGGTAATCTCCGGAATCTGGAGGGCCAGCTCCCGGAGCTCCTTGATGGTCATCTTTTCCAGTTTTTTAGGTAGAGGGGGAAGACCACCTTCCTCGCCCTTCTGCTCTTCCTGAGCCTCCTGGGCTCCCTGGAGCTCCTCCTTAACCTCTTCGGCCATCTCCTTCCCTCCCGCAGAAGTTTTACCCGAAACATAAACGAATTACGGGGATTCTTCAAGGCGTTCTCAAGTTTATGAGAATTAAATTTTTAAATTCATACTTGACAAAGAAAAATTTTTTGATTATAAAAACTCAAAACTAAGAGGTCAGGAGGTTTCGATGGCGGGGAGGAGTTTTCTGGTATTGGTAATGACCTGTTTGCTTTTATTGTCAGGGAAGGGCCGGGCGGAGTCTTTCGTTAAGCCTCCTCTTGGGCTTCCTCCGGTTCCCGTTCCGGAAGACAATCCCCTGACACCGGAAAAAATAGCTCTTGGCAAGAGGCTTTTTATGGACCAACGGTTTAGTGCAGATGGCACGGTAGCCTGTGCTACCTGTCACGATCCGCGGAAGGCCTTTACAGACGGTCTTCCGGTCTCCAAAGGCATCAGGGGGCTTACCGGAACCAGAAATGCTCCCACTGTAGTCAACGCGGCCTATTACACCTCTCAGTTCTGGGACGGAAGAAGAGCCTCACTGGAGGAACAGGCTAAAGATCCCTTCGTTAATCCCGTAGAACATGGCCTTAAGAGTCACGAGCCTATCCTTGAAGTCATCCGATCCGATCCTCAATACCGTAAAGCCTTTCAGGTGGTTTTCGGTCTTTCGCCGGAAGAAATCACCATTGATCACGTGGTTAAGGCCATAGCGGCCTTTGAAAGAACAATTATTGCCGGGGACTCTCCTTTCGATCGCTGGTACTTCGGAGGAGATGAAAAAGCGGTTTCGGAAGCCGCAAAACGCGGGTTCAAGATTTTTCAGACTAAAGGGCGCTGTCAGGACTGCCACCAGATCTCACAAACCTATGCGCTCTTTACCGACCAGAAGTTCCACAATCTCGGAGTAGGGATGGAGAAAATCCTGCCCAAGTTGCGAAAAATTATCAAAGAAGTGCGTAAAGCCCTGAAAGAAGGAAAATCCCTGGATGAGCTGACTTTAACCCGGGAGGATATTTCTGAACTGGGGCGTTTCGTGGTTACAGGACAACTAAAGGATATCGGTGCCTTTAAGACCCCCACTTTACGGAACGTGGCGGTGACCGCCCCCTATATGCATGACGGTTCCCTGAAAACCTTGGAGGAGGTTATCGATTTTTACGATCAGGGAGGACACCCAAATCCTTTCCTGGATAGTGGTATCCGTCCCTTAAATCTTACCGAAGAAGAGAAAGCCGATCTTCTGGAATTTTTGAAAAGTTTAACCAGTCCGCAGTTTGAGTCTTTACTACCCAGGGAATAAAACAGAAAAGGAGGCCAATATGAGACACAATTTGAGTCGGCGAAAATTTTTGAAAAGTCTGGGGATGGCCGCTTTGGCCAGTACAGCACCTTTAAAATTGGTGGAGGTGGTCTATGGTCAAAAGATAGCCGATAAGTTTACTTTTGCGGTGATTTCAGACGCCCATATTACCCATATTAAAGGCACCCGGTTTGTGCGCAATTTTGACGAGGGGCTCAAAAAAGCGGTTTTTGAGGTCTCCTTCATAGATCCTCAGCCGGATTTTGTGGTCTTCGGAGGAGATCTGGCTCAGCTCGGAAAAAAAGAGGAATTGGAGCATGGACTGGAGATCATGTCCGAGCTTTCTCTCCCCGTAAAATGGGTCATCGGAGAACACGATTTTTATCTGGATATGGGGGAATACTGGCAGGAACACGTGGGACCGCTCTACTACAGTTTCGATCATAAAGGGGTTCATTTCGTGGTGCTTAATAGTATCCTTACCTACGAAAGCTGGATCCAGAAGTTCAAAGATCCCATGGAACGGATGCTGAACATGGCCCGCCTGGACAACCCTCATGGTTCCCCTTTCATGGTGGGAAAGGAGCAGATCGCCTGGCTCAAGAAAGATCTCGAAAAGTATTCTCCCGAGACCCCCATCGTAGTCCTCTCGCATTCTCCCTTGTACAAGATTTTTAAACCGTGGAACTTCTGGACCGAAGACGCGGAAGAGGTTCAGGCGGTCCTGAAACGCTTCAAAAAGGTTACGGTCCTTCACGGTCATGTACATCAGATCCTTTACCACCAGATCGGAAATATCACTTTCATGGCTTTCATGTCCACGGCCTGGCCCTGGCCCTATCCTGTTTCCTATTCACAACTTCCCAACGCTGTTCCCAGGATCACGGTTTTCATGAACAGGGCCGATCCCTTCAAGGAAAGAGACGGCACGGGTTGGTCTTACCTGGATATCCAGGACGGCTATCCTACGCAGTATTACCAGCTTTGGGAAAATGCCCCCCGCACGGTCTACTATGATCCCCAACTGGGATACCCGGTGGACAGGGATTATCAGGATCCCGCCCGCCGGATTCCACCTCAGGAACACTATTAAAAAATTCAAGTAAGGAGGTGCAATAATGGTCAGGCGTATATTTATGCTGGCGGTTATGGGATTCTTTTTGGGTACGGGCTTAGCCCAGGCGGATGAATTTACCAGGAAAGATCTGGAAAAGTGGCAGAAGGCCTTTATGGCGGTGGTCAAAGAGGGTGAGCGCCTCTTTCATTCTCCCCTGGGAAGCAACAAAGTTTCCTGCGACATGTGCCATCCGAACGCGGCCAATACCCATCCCGAAACCTATCCCAAATTCCAGAAACAACTGGGTAGGGTAGCCACTCTCCGGGATATGATCAACTGGTGTATCCAGAATCCCCTGGAAGGCAAACCTCTGCCTCTAGACGATCCCCGGATGATCGCTTTAGAGGCCTATATTACCTGGGAACGCCGGGGAGTACCCCTGGCTCCGGGTAAACATTAATTTTTTTTTCGAAATTGCACGCGGTCCCGGAGTTTCCGGGGCCGCCTTCCGTTAAATCTGTCCCATCCGCAATATTATTTACGGTTCCGGTCCGTTTTGAGGAATACTCCCCACCGTTTAGAATAGAGACGTGAAACTTTCGGGCCTCACCACCCACAATCTGCGCATACCGGAGCTCGAGCTTCCCGAACGGGCCCTGATTGTGGTCACCGGGCCCTCGGGTTCCGGTAAATCCAGTCTGGCCTTTGATACCATCGCCCGGGAGGCTCGGAGGCGATATCTTCTGGCCCTCTCCCTCACCGAGGAGGTCCGTCTGCCATCGCCTGCGGAGCTGGAGGAAGCCCGGGGGCTGCCCCCGGCGGTGGCCCTTCCCCAGAGAATTCCCCCCCGGAATCCCCGGATCACCCTAGGTACGGTCACGGGAATCCTTGAAAGGCTGCGAAGACTTGCGGCCGAACTGGGGGAAAGCCCCTGCCCGGGCTGCGGAGAAACGGTGCGCGTTTCCTCCATTTCGGAAGTCCTCAGGCATCTGGAGGGACTTCCCGAAGGAATACGTCTTCTCATCACCGCCCCCCTCCGTGAAACCTCCTCCGAAGCCCTTTCCTACCTGATGGGAGAGGGGTTCGGACGTTTCTATCTCGACGGTCAGATCTACGATCTCACCGAGGAAACCCCTCCCCCCCGCATAGAGAGGGCCGAGGTGGTGGTGGATCGTCTGGTAAAGAAGAGGGATTTCCGGTTGCGGGCCCTGGAGGCCCTCCGTCTGGCCGAAAGACTTTCCGGAGGCCCGGTCGCCCTGCGTCCTCTCAAGGGAGAGCCCCTGATTTTCACCCTCAAACCCCGTTGCCCTTACTGTCTGACCGAACTTCCGGAGTTTGGCCCGGAGGACTTTTCCTTCAACCACCCCCGCGGGGCCTGTGGAACCTGTGGCGGGCTCGGGGAGGTGGAGGGAGAGACCTGCCCGGAGTGCCGGGGGCTCAGATTGAGACCGGAGGCCCTTCGGGTAAGGCTTTTCGGCCGCTCCCTGGCCGAAATCCTTTCCCTTGAGCTGGAGGAACTGGGCCTCCTCTTCGAAAATGCTCCGGTCTCACCGGGCTCCCGGGAGTTTCTGAGGGCCTTCCTGGAAGAACTTTCCGCAGGTCTTTCCACACTCAAGGCTCTGGGACTTGCGAGACTCACCCTGCTTTCCCCCTTTCACCGGCTTTCCACCGGGGAGCGCAAGCGGGTGGAACTGGCCGGCCTTCTGGCTCATCGCCTTTCGGGAACGCTTTTCGTGTTCGATGAGCCCGGGCTGGGGCTCTCTCCGGCAGAAAAGGAAAAATTGCTCTTTTTCCTGAAAGATCTCGTGTTCGGGGGCAATACGGTTCTGCTGGTGGAACACGACCCCCTTTTCGTGCAGAGGGCCGACCTGGTGGTGGAACTCGGCCCCGGGGCCGGATCCGAGGGCGGGAGGCTTCTTTTCGTGGGGCCTCCGGAGGAACTCGCGAAGCGTCCCGATCTTCCCACCGGGGCCTTTCTCTCGGGCAAGAAACGATTAAAAAGAACCTTTAGGCCGCCGGAAGATCGCCTTTCCCTGGAGGGTTTTCCGGCCCTCTGGAAAGGGGGGCTGACCGTCCTCTGCGGGGTCTCCGGAAGCGGCAAGACCCGTCTTCTTGAAAGGCTGGCCGAGACCCTGGCTCGAAAGGGTCTTTCTCATATCTTTGTCTGCGGGGAACTTCCGGGCAAACCCCGGGGGATGGTGGCCAGTTTCCTGGGGGTCTTCGACCAGATTCGCGAGCTTTTTTCCGCCACGCCCGAGGCCCGCGCCCTCGGCCTTTCCCCGGGGCACTTCAGTCCTTTCTCCCCGGATGGCCGATGTCCCTATTGCCGGGGAGAAGGCCGCCGGCTCTTCAGGATCTCCGGAGTGGTGGAGACCGAAATCCCCTGCGAAGAATGTCAGGGTTACGGCCTGAAACCCGAAGCTCTGAAGGTGACCTATCGCGGCTTCCGGCTTCCCGAAATTCTGGATCTTTCCCTGGAGGAAGCCCGGTCCTTTTTCGCCCGCGTGCCCGGAATAGCGGAGAGATTGCATAAAGCTTCCGCAAAAGGCCTGGGATATCTCCGTCTGGGCCAGAGTCTGAAGAGTCTTTCCGGGGGAGAAAAGCTCCGCCTGCGTCTCACCCGGGAACTCCTCCGACGAGGCGGTGCGGATTTTTTGCTTCTGGATCTCCCCTCCATGGGGCTCCATCTCTCGGATCTGGAGAGACTCCTCCTGGTCCTGGAAGATCTCCTCCGCGAAGGCAGAACCCTGGTCCTGGCCGAAAACCAGCCCCTGCTGGTGTTGCTCGCCGACGAGATCTGGGTCCTTGAGGAGGGGCGCCCGGTATTTGTCGGGCCTCCGGAAAAATTTCTGGCCTCCGAACATCCCCTGGCCCGTGAGCTTCGCCCGTATACCTCTCTGGTGGAGATGGGATGAGGATCACCGGTGGTCGACTGAAGGGGCTGGTCCTGGCTTCTCCGCGAGGGCGGGGTACCCGTCCCATGACCGAAAAGGTGCGGAAGGCCCTTTTCGATAGTCTGGGAGAGAGGGTCCTCGGAGCCCGGGTGCTGGATCTTTTCTCCGGTTCCGGGGCCCTGGGTATCGAGGCCCTCTCCCGGGGAGCCCGGGAGGTGATCTTTGCGGAGGCAGACCCCCGGGTCTGTGAGATCATTCGGCAAAATCTCCGCAAGGCCGGACTTGAAAATCGGGCCCGGGTCGTGCGGGCCCATCTCCCCCGGGACCTGCGCCGGCTTCCCCCCGGTCCCTACGATCTTGTCTTCGTCACCCCTCCCTACGGTCGGGGGTTGGGGGAGCTGACCCTGGAGAACCTCCCTCGCGATCTGCTTGCGGAAGAGGGGCTCATCGTGGTAGAAGAAAGCAAAAGGCATCCCCTGGCCCCCGGAAAGGGGGCTTTCAGGGAATACCGTAGAAAAGTTTACGGGCAAACGGTACTCTATTTCTATGGCCCCTGAGCCGGCGGTAAAAATTGCGGTCTATCCCGGGACTTTTGATCCCGTAACCAACGGTCACCTGGACCTCATTCGAAGGGCGCTCAGGCTGTTCGATCGCCTCATCGTGGCCATCGGGGAGAATCCGGCCAAGAAACCCCTCTTTACCCTGGAGGAACGCCTGGCCATGCTGGAGGAGGCCGTGAGCGAATGGTCGGGAGAGGAAAGGGCCCGTCTGGAAATCACCAGTTTTTCGGGTCTTCTGGTGGATTTCTGCCGTGAAAAAGGGGCCCGGGCCATCGTGCGGGGGCTTAGAGCGGTCTCGGATTTCGAATACGAATTCCAGCTGGCCCTCATGAACCGCAGACTGGCCCGGGATATAGATACGGTTTTCCTTATGCCCGGCTTCCGGTGGATCTTCATCAGCTCCACCATTATCAAGGAAGCCGCCCGTTTTGGAGGGAACCTGGAAGGTCTGGTTCCCCCGGGAGTCATCCGGAGGCTCCGTGAGAAGTTCGGTCTGGAATAGGGAGAGGCCCGGGGTGCTCCGGCTTCTCCGGGTGGCCCTGATTTTTCTTCTCCTCTCCGGCTTTACGGTCGTCTCCCGGGCTGAAACCCAGTACTTCCTTTTCCGGGTTACCTGGGAATTCCTTCCCGTGGGACGAATCGAGCTCTGGCGTAGCGAAAGAGAGGCCGTGGCCTATGCCATCGCCGGCGGCGGCGCGGCCGGGACCAGCCCCAGGCGCAGGATATTTTTGCCGAACGCTGTGCCGCCTCGAACCACCTGCA
>JALWCD010000058.1:0-3291 GCA_027036915.1 Thermodesulfatator sp.
GGAAACTGACCAGCTCCAAAAGCGGGCCATCCAGAATTTGAAGGATTTTGCTGCTGGACGAAATACGGATATAACCGATCTGACCCTTTCTCTCACCCAGGCGGATCTGTCGTTCCGGATGGTGGTTCGCGTCAGGAACAAGATTCTTGAAGCCTATCAGGAAATCATGCGGATGCAAATCTAAGGGAGTTTAACCCATGAAATGGCCTCAGCCTCGTGAGGTAGCCGGACAGCTTAAAACGTTTTATGAGGGGCTCGGGAGGGAACAAAAGCTCATCGCAGCTGGTGTTATTCTGCTGGTTCTGGTGGGATTTGTAGCCCTTATTTTCTGGGCCTCACGTCCGGAATGGGCCCTCCTGTATCGGGGTTTACCGGAAGAAACAGCCGGAGAGATTGTAAGCTATCTCAAAAGCAAGAACATCCCCTATGAACTTGCCCCTGACGGTTCCATTCGTGTACCCCGGGAAAAGGTCTTGGAATTACGTATGGAGATTGCCAGTCAGGGACTGGTGGGGGGCCCCGGCCCGGGTTTCGAACTTTTCGATAGGGGACAGATCGGTTCTACGGAGTTCGTTCAGAAAGTCAACTACCAGCGGGCCCTCGAAGGGGAACTGGCCCGGACCATCATGAGTCTCAAGGCCATAAAATATGCCCGCGTTCATCTGGCTCTCCCCCGCGAAAGTCTTTTCATCCAGGTGGAAAAACCCCCCAAGGCTTCGGTATTTGTAACCCTCAAGCCTGGCTATACCCTCAGCCGAAAAGAGGTCCAGGGAATCGTAAATCTGGTTTCCGGAGCGGTTACCGGTCTTACTCCAGAAAACATCAGTATCGTCGACGCCAAGGGCCGGGTCCTTTACCGGGGACAGAAAGAAGAGGACCAGCTTTCGGCCACCCGTCTGGCCTATCAGCGGCGTCTAGAGGAGCGCTATCGTTCGAAGATAGAGGAACTCCTCAATCGAGCCCTTGGTCCCGGCAGGGCCGTGGCTCAGGTCTCGGTGGAGGTGGACTTCGATCAGGGGGCCATTCGGGAGGAGACCTACGATCCCGAAATGACGGCCGTGGTCTCGGAGTCCCTGGAGGAAGTCCGGAAGACCTCTCAGGCTCAGGGAGGTCCCGCGGGCGTCAAGGGAGCCCTGGCCCTTAAGGCCGAGGGTAATCTGGGACAGGTGGGACGGGGAGAGACCTCTTCCGAAAAGAAAATCATCCGAAATTACGAGCCCAGTCGGGTCCTGAAACAGATCTCCATCTCTCCGGGCAAGGTTAAGCGCCTTTCGGTGGCTGTTCTGGTGGACGAACAGGTTATTCCCAAAGAGGAGAAACAGGCTAAACTGGAATGGATAGAAAAACTGGTTAAAGGGGCCGTGGGTTACAACCCTGATCGGGGGGATGTGGTTGAGGTTTCAACCTTCCCCTTCAAAGTGGAAGAGGCGAAAGGGCCGGCGGTGTGGATGGAGTATCTGAGCCGCTTGATCAAACCTCTTCTGGAATTCCTGATCGCGCTCCTGGTTCTGCTTCTGGTGGTCCGGCCGCTTCTAAAGAGCGTGCTTGAGAAGAAGGCTCCTCCGGAAACCGAAAAGGAGGTCCTAGAGGGCGAGGAGGCTCCGGAGCTTGAGGCGGAGGAAGAGGCCAAACCCCTTCCCCACGAGATGGCCCTGGGTATCGTACAGAGCAGCCCGGAGAGGGCGGCTATCCTGGTGAAAAAATGGCTCCTTGAGGAGTCGGCCGAGGAGCGAGCCAAGGCCCTAAAGGAGGCAGCTTAAATGGCCAAGATCGATCCCGAAAAGTTGACCGGCCCCCAAAAGGCCGCCATCTTCCTTATGGTAATGGGCGAAGAGTTCACCTCAGAGGTCTATAAGTATCTCGACGAAGATGACATAAAACGCATCGGAATAGAGATGGCCAAGCTGGAGTATATTCCGGCCGAAGCGGTGCAAAAGGTCCTTGAAGAAGCCAACATGGAAGCCAAAGAGCTGATGGCGGACCTTACGGTTTCTCCCGAGGAATTTCTCAGACAGAGTCTGCTCAAGGCTTACGGAGAAAAGGGGAAAATGCTTTGGGAGGAAATCAAAAAAGAACTCGGTCCGGAGACCTTTAAGAAGCTCAAGAAGCTCGATCCCAAAACCGTGGCCAATTTCCTGCGAAACGAACACCCCCAGACCATAGCCATCGTCCTGGTACATCTCGATCCGGATCAAGCCGGACAGATCCTGCAATTTCTTCCGGAAAAAATTCGCTCCGAAGTCCTTCTCCGGATAGCCCTTCTGGACAAGGTAGATCCCGAGATCGTTCAGGAGATTAGCAACGCCCTCGAAGAAGAGCTTCAGGCCGTGGGCGGGGTCCTGGGGCGAAAACTCGGAGGCACGGAAAAGGCCGCTGAAATTCTCACGCACGCCGGCCGGGAGCTTGAGGACGAAATCCTTTCGGACATCGAAGAGGAGAATCCCGGTCTTGCGGAAGAAATCCGGAAATATCTTTTCACCTTCGAGGACTTTCTGGCGGTGGACGACCTGGCCATCCAGACCCTCCTGCGTGAGATTTCCACCGACGATCTGCGTCTGGCCCTCAAGGGGGCCTCCGAAGAGGTCAGAGAGAAATTTCTGCGCAACATGAGCGAGAGGGCCGCCACCCTCCTCAGGGAGGACCTTGAGGTCATGGGGCCGGTAAGGGTCTCGGAGGTGGAAAAGGCCCAGCAAAACATCATCAAGGTAGCTAAACGTCTTGAACAGGAAGGCAAAATCATCCTCGGAAGAGGGGAGGAAGAATTTGTCTAAGATCCTGAAATCTTCCAGGATCCGCCTGCGAAGGATTCCGGTCCTCGAGCCTTCTGTGGCCGAGATCGAAAATGAGCTTTCTTTAAAGGACCAGGAGGACCATACCCCTCATACCCCTGAGGAACAAATGGATCAGGAACGGGGCTATCGGGAGGGGTACGAGGAGGGTTTCAAAGCCGGTCACACCGAGGGTTTTGAAAAGGGCTACCTCGAGGGTCGAGCTTATGCTGAAAAGGAGTTAGACCAGAAAAAATCGCGATTAGAAGCTGAATTAGGTCAAAAAATTAAAGAATTAGATGAATTATTACTTTCTCTAAAAAAGGAATTTTCCGAGGCCGTATTCTCCCTGGATCGAGAAATTCTACACCTCCTGAAACTCATGGCCCAAAAACTGCTTTTCAAGGAGGCTCTGAGGGACGAGGCCCTGGTCCTGCGGGTCATCCGAGAGGCCCTCAGGGCGGAGGACGAAGGAGCCCGGATGGTGATACGGCTCACTCCCCGCGAGGCGGCACCGCTGGAG
>JALWCD010000058.1:3301-12517 GCA_027036915.1 Thermodesulfatator sp.
ATCGCCGGGAGGCGGAATTCCTGAAGAATTTTGATCTCAAGGCCCTCTCCGAAAAAAACTTCCCCGTTCTGAGCCTGGAGGCGGATCCTTCGATTACGCCGGGAGGGTGTTTACTTGAAACCAACTTCGGACTGGTGGACGCCACGCTTGAGAGGCGCTGGGAGGAGATCCTGAAAGCCCTCGAGGAGGCCTCCAGGAGTGAGGGTTAGCTCGCTTGAAAAATACAGGCTGGCCCTGCAGGACGTCAAACCGGTTCTGGCCTGTGGTCATGTGAGGCAGGTGGTGGGGCTGGTGGTGGAGGCCGAAGGCCCTCCTTTAAGGATTGGAGATCTCTGTCGGATAAAAACTTCTTCGGGAGAGATTCTGGCCGAAGTCTCCGGCTTTCGGGAGGAAAGGCTTCTTCTGGTGCCCCTGGGGAATCCTATTGGTATCGAACCGGGCAACCGGGTTTACGCCTGCGAGAGAGCTGAAGCGCGGGTGGGAAAGGAACTTTTAGGAAGGGTCATCAACGCTCTGGGTGAGCCCATCGACGGAAGGCCCCTGCCCTATCTCAAAGAGACCTATCCCCTTTACAACGAACCCCTGCGGCCTTTTGAAAGAGACCGCATTCGGGAACCTCTGGATGTGGGGATTCGGGCCATCAACGCCCTTCTTACGGTGGGCAAGGGCCAGCGAATAGCCATCATGGCCGGCTCCGGAGTGGGCAAAAGCACACTTCTGGGGATGATGGCCCGTCACACCAGGGCCGACGTAAATGTCATCGCTCTTATCGGAGAACGGGGACGTGAGGTCCGGGAATTCATCGAAAGGGATCTCGGGGAAGAGGGTCTGAAAAAATCCGTAATCGTGGTGGCCACAGCCGATGAACCACCGCCCCTTCGTATTCGAGGGGCCTATTACGCCACCGCCATTGCCGAATACTTCCGGGATCAAGGGCTGGATGTCCTTTTCATGATGGACTCTCTTACCCGGTTCTGTATGGCTGGCCGCGAGGTCGGACTCTCCATAGGAGAGCCCCCCACAGCCCGGGGTTATACGCCCTCCGTCTTTGCCCAGCTCCCGAGACTCCTGGAACGCATGGGGCCGCGGATGGGAGGAGGCAGTATAACCGGTATTTACACTGTTCTGGTGGAAGGCGACGATTTTAACGAACCGGTGGCGGATGCCGTGCGGGCCATCGCCGATGGTCACATCGTCCTCTCCCGGGATCTGGCCCAGGAAGGGCATTATCCGGCCATTGATGTTCTGGCCAGTGTAAGTCGTCTCATGCGCGATCTTGCGGACCGGGAACATTATCAGGCAGCTTTGGAACTGGTAAGACTCCTCGCCACCTACCGCCGGGCCGAAGACCTTATCAATATTGGCGCCTATGTGCGTGGAAGCAACCCCGAAATCGACCGGGCTTTGGAAAAAATTGAGGCCATAAAGGTCTTTTTGCGTCAGGACGTAGAGGAGCGTGTAGATTTTGAGGAAAGCCTAAGGGCCCTCAAGGAGGTGATCTCGTGAGGAGACCACCGAAGATCCTTAATACCCTCCTTCATATTCGAGAACTAAGAGAGGAACGGGCCCGGGAAAGGCTATCCGCAGCCCTTTCGGCCCTTGAGAACGCCCGTCGAGATCTGGATGAGGTTCGTAAAAGCCAGCAGGCCATCTATGAAGAGCTTACCGGAAAAATCCTCTCCGGAAGAGATCTGCAGCTTTTCGGAGAAGGACTTGAAGTAACATATCAGGAGACCGCCAGACTGGAAGAAAAACTCAAGGCCAGGATTTCTGAGGCAGAAAATTTAAAAAAGGAACTAGAAAAAGCATACTTAGAAAAAAAAGTTATAGAAAGATTTAAGGAAAGACTCTGGGAAAGGTACAGATGGGAGGAAGAGAGGGCCTTCTATCAGGAGCTGGATGATTTGATTTTGATGCGGAGGGCCAACCGATGAGAGTCTCCAAAACTTTCATCCTGTTAGTAAATCTGGCCCTGATAAAGGTCTTTCTCTCCGCGGCAGCCTTCTGGAATTATGGCCTAAAACTCCCGGAAGTCCAGGCCCAAGAGAAAAAGACCGAACAGAATGGATGTCCTCCGGAACTTTTTGAGGCCCTGCGCATAGAGCGGCGCAAGCTTGAGGAAAGGGCCAAGGAGATCACCATCCGGGAAAAGAGGCTCAAGCTTCTCGAACAACAGGTGGAAAGGCGTCTTACCGCCCTGCTTGAGCTCGAAAATTCGCTGGATGAAAAATTAAAAAAGATTCAGACCATTGAGACCGAGAGGTTTAAGCTTCTGGTTAAAGCCTATTCCGAGATGCGGCCCTCGAAGGCCGCCAGCCTCCTGGTTAACATGGATCCTGAGATGGCGGTAAGGATCCTTTCGGCCATGAAAAGCGATCAGGTAGCCCGCATCCTAGCGGCCATGCCCCCGGAAAAGGCCGCGGCCCTGGCCGAGGCCCTCTCCGGAATCTCCCCTAAGAAGTTTTAAGCCTCCGCCGGTAGGCCAGCCGTCCTCCGAAAAGCCCGACCTCAAAGAGGAGATAGAGCGGAACGGCC
This sequence comes from Thermodesulfatator sp., assembly GCA_027036915.1. Taxonomy (GTDB): domain Bacteria; phylum Desulfobacterota; class Thermodesulfobacteria; order Thermodesulfobacteriales; family Thermodesulfobacteriaceae; genus Thermosulfurimonas_A. Next base: position 5,837 of record JALWCD010000058.1, read on the forward strand.
ATAAGGCTGAGGTTGAAGACATCCGGGGTGGGGGTGAGCACGGCCGCCAGGATGGTGATGAGTAGAACGGCGTGTCGACGATAACGGGCGGCCCGGTAAGGGTCGAGGATCCCTATCCAGGCCAGAAGAATCATGAAAAGAGGGAGTTCGAAGATCAAACCAAAGGAGAGTAAAAAAAGGGTCACGAAATTCACGAAGTGCCCCACGGAGATGGTGGGCACGATGTCCTCTTTCTGAAATGAAAGGAGGAATTTCATCCCGTAGGGCAGGGTCACGAAGAAACAGAAGGCCAGCCCTCCGTAAAAAAGGAGCATTCCGCTAAGCACCGTCAGAACCCCGGAAAGGCGACCAAGACCGAAGGCCAGGGCCGCGGCCCTCCAGAGAAGCCATAGCAGGTAAGGAAAAACCACCACAAAGGCCAGGAGGAAGGCCACCTTGAGGAGGGCCAGCCAGGGTTCGGCTACCCCGAAAAAGGCCAGCTTCTGTCCGAAGCGAGCCTGAAGCCAGAGAAGAACCCGGGGAGCGGCCATAAGAAAAAGGAGACCGGCTCCCGCAAGGAGAAGGAGCACCCTCAGAAGGTAACGACGAAGATCCAGGATGAGGAGGGCCAGGGATTTGACCGGAGAATCTTCCTTCATGAAAGAAGGTTTTCCCGCAGATAATCCACCGCGTTCTTGAAGAGCTTGAGCCCGGGAGATTCCTCGGGAACCTCTTCCCGGGTCCACCGGGGATGATTGGTGAAGTGATTGAAGGCCTCGGGATGGGGCATGAGACCGAAGACGCGCCCGGTGGGATCGCAGATCCCGGCGATGGCCATCACTGAACCGTTGGGATTGTAAGGGTACTCCTCGGTGGGTTCGCCGGTTTCCGGATGGGCATACTGCAGGACGATCTGCCCCCCGGAGACCAGTTTTTCAAGTACTTTCTGGTCCTGCACCACGAATTTGCCCTCTCCGTGGCGCACCGGAAAGTAGAGTTGACTGAATCCCCGGGTGAAAACACAGGGCGAGTTCCGATTGACCCGAAGGGTCACCCAGCGATCCTCGAAACGTCCGGAATCGTTATGGGTAAGGCTCACCAGGCGTTCGCCATAGCGACCTTCCAGGCCCGGAAGCAGACCCAGTTTCACCAGCAGCTGAAAGCCGTTACAGATCCCGATAACGAGCTTGCCGGCGGAAACGAACTCCAGGAGATGATCCATAAGACGCTCGCCCGAGGTACGTATGCGGGCGTGTCGCAGGCGATGGGCTGCGGCCTGAGCTGCTCCCAGGTGGTCTCCATCCAGGAATCCTCCCGGAAAACAGAGGAGGTGATAGTCCCGCAGGTGTTTTTCACCGTAAAGGATCTCGGAAAGATGGACGATCTCCGGCTCGGCTCCGGCCAGACGCAGAACGTGCGCCGTCTCCCGCTCGCAATTGATTCCGTATCCCGAAAGCACCAGCGCCTTCGGTCTCATGGCTTTACTTTTATGACATACCTGGCTAATATTTTCAAGAGAGACACGGGGGTGAGCACTTGTGGATAGTCGCCTTTTGAAGTTTTTTGAAAAACTTCCTCCCGAATTAAAGCCCGTGTTTTTGGAATTTTACGAACTTCTGGAAAAGGAGTTCGGGGAACGTCTCACCCGCGAGGAATTTCGGGAATTTTACCGGGAATTTCTGGAGCACCGCAACCGTTTTGAGGCCTTGGCCGAACGCACGGAGGAGAACTTCCGTCGGGTCTGGGAGGCCATCGAACGCCTAACCCAGCGGGTGGACCAGCTAACCGAGCGGTTGGACCGCCTTACTGAACGGGTGGACCAGCTCACCGAGCGGTTGAACCGTCTTACTGAACGGGTGGACCAGCTCACCGAGCGGTTGGACCGCCTTACTGAACGGGTGGACCAGCTCACCGAGCAGGTGGAAAAGCTGACCCGCAGTCTTTCCCGGACCCGGGAGGAGGTAGGAGGTCTGGCCCGCACCATGGCCTATGCCCTGGAGAACGAAGCCTATCGCTATCTTCCGTCCTTTCTGCGGGAACATTTCGGTCTGGAAGTGCTGGACCGCTTCGTGCGCACCTATCTTAACGGAGAAGAAGTGGATATTTTCGGAAAGGTCAGGCGGGACGGCCAGGAAATCTATCTGGTGGGCGAGGCGGTGCTCAAGCTTGACGACCGGGAAAAGCTGCGTTCCGTATGGCGAAAAGTGGAAATCGTAAAGGAGGAATTCGGGGGCGAGGTGCTTCCGGTTATCGTGACCCACATGGCCCATCCGGAAATTCTGGAAAGGGCCAGAAAGGCCGGTATCCTGGTGGTTCAGAGTTTTGAGTGGCAGGCCTAAGCCCCGCATTCTGATCGTGGAGGACGATCCTTTCCTTGGCCCTTCGCTGGAGGAATATCTGAATCGGCGGGACTTCGAGGCCTGCTGGCTTTCCGACGAACGTGGCCTGCGAGAGGCCTTCTCCCCTCCCCCGGATCTCATAGTACTCGACCTCCTGTTACCTCATATTCCTGGAGAACTGATCCTCTCTAGGATCCGCAGGGAACATCCGGAGCTTCCCGTGCTCGTGCTTACAGCCAAAGGAGATCTCGAGGCCAAGAGGAAATGCTTCGAACTCGGAGCCGACGACTACCTGGTAAAGCCCTTTGAGGTCCTTGAACTGGAGCTGCGCATCAGAGCCCTACTTCGCCGAAGGGGAAAGGCCGAACCCCGCATCCACCGCATCGGAGAGGTGGTGGTGGATCTTGAGCGCGGGCTCCTCATACGGGACGGGAAGGAGATCGTGCCCTCCCGGCGCACCTGGGATCTCCTGCTTTTTCTCCTTCGAAACCGCGGGAGGGTGGTTCCCAAGGAAGAAATCCTGGATCAGGTCTGGCACGACGTGATCGTAAACGAAGAGACCCTCCGAAGCTATATCAAAGAGCTACGAAAACTTCTTCCAGAGGGAGCCCTTCAAACCTTCAAGGGCCGGGGATATCTCCTGAGATAGGCCAGAGTCTATAGAATACTACCCTATTGCCCGGGCGACTCTGCACCAGAGCCGCCCGGGAAAACTGACTTTTTACCGCTTTCTTACCGCAAGGCCGAAAGCGATAAGGATCGCAAGAAGGAGAATTGCTCCTGCTGCTCTCGGATACTCCACCGCAAGGACAAGCGGCGTTAAGGTAAGGCGCGTGGCCAGCCGCAGACCCTCGTGCCGGGCGATCACCTCCGCCACCGGCGGCGAGTACCGGTAATACATCGCCACGAACCAGCGACCGAGCGGATTGGTCAGGAGATACCGATCTCGGAACTCCCTAAGCACCCTCACGTGCGGATCAAGATACGAACCGTAGGCCGCGGTGGCGATGAAACATCCTCCGCCTCCGCCGCCTCCTCCGGTTGCGACCGCCGCTCCCGCCGCCGCCACCGGCTCAAGAAACACGATCGGGTCCTCGATCACCCCCGTTTCGTTGTTCACATCATACGGTCCGTTATCCTCAACCGTAAGCTCAAGAAGCGTGCGCCCCTCGGTGAGATGGTCGCTAAGATCATAGAAGGTGCCGTTCACATACTTGTATGGCACCACCCCCTCCGGAAGCGCCGGATCAAACCGCCACCTCAAAACCACCGGCTCTCCTCCGACAACCGAAACCCTAACCCGAAGCATCCGCGGGTAATCGTCCGAAATCCTCATCCCCGGAAGCTCCTCGGATACCTCATCCTCTATCTCAGGCGGCACATCCTCGGCCGTGGCGTTCTCCACCGTACCACCCTCGGCCTCCAATCCACATTCCTCCTCCTCGTCTCCGTCAAGATCCCCCTCGTGGGCCGCCACCACCCTGATTCCGCAGGTCAAATCCGCATTAAGGGTAAAAGTACAAGTGGTGTTCCCGTCGTCACAGAGAGTATCGCATCCGTCCTCCCAGCCCGCAAAACCAGATTCTTCAGGGTTCACCGTAAGGGTAATCTCCGTCCCGGCCTCAAAGGTCCCGGTACACCGTACACGATTAATCGCACAGGTCAGGTTCCCCGAAACCTCCGCAAAGCCCGTCCCGTGTTTCTCAATCGTAAGCGTATAGGTCGCCACCGCCCCGGTCCCCGAAAGGGCCACCGAAACCGTGCCCTCGTCGGGATCGTTCGAGGTAATCTCAAGGGCAGCGTTCTTGGCTCCGGCACTCTGCGGACTAAAGGCCACGGTCACCGTGCAGCTCCTATCCGGGGCAAGCGTGGTGCCGTTGCAGGAATCCGCTGAGACGGAAAATTCAGAGGCGTTCGCCCCACTTATGGAAACCCCGGTGATGTTAAGATCCGCCCCGCCTTCATTGCTCACCACAAAGGTCTTTTCCGCCGTGTTCCCCACCCGCACCGTTCCGAAATTGTGAGAAGTGGGCGAGACGGAAATGTCTGGAGAAGGAGCAGTGACCCTCACCTGAACGGTTGCCGTATCCGTGCCTCCCTTTCCGTCATCGACCGTAAGTTTCGCCGTGTAGTTTCCGGGATCGTTGTAAGTATGATTTTGAGAGGTATTGCTCGCACAATCGTTTATGGTGTAATCATCAGTGCCGTCGTTATCTATATCAAGATAACAGGTCAACGAATCTCCGTCGGGATCCGAAACATTCCAGCTAAAGGTCACATCAAGCGGTGCGGTACCAGTGGTCGGGTTAGCCGTAAAGGAATCTATGTCGGGTAAATTGTTATTAGCGAATTTTGCAACAAGCGCGTCTCCATTTTCTCCGGCTACATAAATAACGTTTCTTGTATCCAATGTTAAAGCATATCCATCAGGCCCAAAAAGCCGATCAAAACCTAAAAGATTTGATAAATCCGAAGATAAAGTTGCAACCAATAGATAACTATTGTACCATGTTCCTGTAACGTAAACATTTCCGTAAGAATCTAGAGCGATTGAACGGACCACATCAATACCATTGCTTCCCAAGTAAGTAGAAGATATAAGTGTAGACAAATCATTACTAAATTTTGAAACAAACGCTTCAGTGTTTCCATTTAAACTATCTTGATAAGCATTATCTGTTACTGGAAAATCTGTACATTTTGTTTCTCCGGCAACATACACATTGCCGCTCGAATCTAAAGCTGTTGAGTATATAAAGGTGGAAGCAACAGAGGAGTAACCTATTGTACCACCTAAATAAGTAGAAGACTCAAGATCAGAAAGATCATTGCTTAATTTAGCAATGAAACCACAGCCATAATTTGCTTCACAACTATTTTGGTATCCACCTATTATGGGAAAATCTCTAGATTTTGTATAGCCAGCCACAAAGACCTTACCATTATTATCCAAGGTTATTGAATAGATGCGATCTTCAGAATAACCACCTAAGTAGGTAGAAACATGAAGGGTCGATAAGTCTCCACTTAATTTAGAAATAAACGCATTGATACTGGTTAAGCTACCTGGATATGAAGATTGGAAGCCAGATATTGTATTAGGAAAATCGGTTGAATATGTTTCTCCTGCAACATAAACGTTTCCATTCGGATCCAAAATTAAGGAATTTATTTTATCAAGATTACTTCCTCCTAAATAAGTGGAAGCAAGAAGAGTTGATAAATCATTGGTCAATTTAGCGATAAAGGCGTCAGTTGTGCTTGCGGGAGTTTGCTGATATGCATTATCTGTTACAGGGAAATCGTTTGACCATGTTTCTCCGGCCACGTAAACATTACCGTCGGAATCCAAAGTTAACGAATATGCTCGATCTGAATCGCTACCGCCTAGATAAGTGCAAGCAATAATAGTTGACAGGTCATTGCTTAACTTAGCTATGAAAACATCATCATCTCCTCCATAAGACGTTTGATATGCACCATCGGTTACTGGAAACTCAGTCGATGTTGTATAGCCAGCCACAAAGACATTTCCATTTGTATCTAGAGCTATTGCATAAGCGTATTCATCTCCAATATCAGTTCCCAGAGTAGTAGAGGTTAATAAAGGATCTATAATCAAAATCCTATTCTGATCATAATTTCCAATTTCAAAGCCGTAAATATTTTTAGCTATAATCTTATACTTTACCCTTACGTTTATTCGCTTCCCATTCACTTCTTGATAAGCTACAGGTTTAGTAAATTTTACTTCTCCAGAATTCGTTTTTACAACAAGTTCACCTGTTTTTTGGTCTATTTTCAAACTTTCTATCCCTTCTAGTTTTAAAGCTATCTTCTTGGGGTCGCCTCCGGGGTATATTTTAAATATCTTTTCTATATTATTCCCATGAGCTTTAATTCGAAACTCTATTCCCTGGTAAATTTCACCAAAAGTAATTGCCTCAAAACTTTCTATATTTTTTTTCCATTTTTTCTTGTCTTTTCCAGTAAAATAGTTGAACTTAACATTAGTTAATTTGTATCCCTCGATTTTTTTAATGCTTGCTCCTTCAAGAATTTCTTTAAACGTTATTCCTCTTTTATTGTTATATTTCGAAAAAGCATAAACTAGTTCACCTTCTTTAGTTATAAAAACTGTACCACCCAAAATATTAGCATAGAACTGTACTCTAGGATCAATTTGTCCTTCATTTTTGACAAAAGGAATATTTATATTTTTGACGACTTTGAATAGTTCTTTTTTTGTCAAAATTCTTGAGCGTACATTTGCAAAAGCCTTTACGCTAATAAAAACAAAAATTAAAAACCAAACTAAAATAAAACAAACAAACTTCCTCATTTTTATTCCTCCTTTTCGTAT
>JALWCD010000059.1:0-2015 GCA_027036915.1 Thermodesulfatator sp.
AGGTCGTAGAGGATCTTGGCCTCCGGGGAGAGCCCCTCTTCCGCTTCCCCGTGCCAGAAGTAGACCCTGAGGGGCATCCGGGGAAGCACCCGGACCTCGAAGGCCAGGTCGGCTTTGCCGGAAAGTGTTCGGATGCGAAAGGCCTTGAGGGTCGCAAGCAGGGTCTCGAAGTTTTCGGTGAGAGCCCGGGCGATCTTCTCTTCGGCGTAGCGTCTGAGAGTGGCCACCTTGGAGACCGAGTTGGGGAAGGTTTCCAGCCCCACGAACTCCCCGGAAAGGGGCCTGTGGCCCCCGAAACGGACGTAATTGTAAAGCAGGATCTGGTCCCGGGGATCAAGCTCCAGGCCGTCGGTGCGGCGGGCGAGCTCGGGGGTGAGCTCCACCAGCCCGTCGAGATAGGGGATGAGGAGGCGCCCCGCTTTATATTCGATTCCCAGGCCCTGGGCCAGGGCTTTGAGGTCGAGTTCGGCGACCTTCTGTTTTATCTCCTCCAGGATTCGCCAGGCCTGATCCAGCTCTGAGGAGGGGGCGGATTCCTTGCCCAGGGGAATTTTTTCGGGCTCAAGATAGGGGCAGGCCTCCGGGGGTTTCTTTCCGGCCAGCAGGGCCACCGCAAAGGCCAGACAGGAGGGCTCGCCGCATTCGCCACAGTTGGTTCTTGGCAGGAGCTTTACGACCTCCAGGGGAGTCAGGCCCATCGGGACTCCATCATAGCATCGGCCCTCCGTTTTTGAAAGGGGCCCAAATAGAAGGTATAATTGTTTTAATTCTTCTACATAAATTCCGGGAAGGGGGTAGGGGAGATGTTTAATATCGGGGACATGGCGGTTTACCCCGCCCACGGCGTGGGGGTTATCGAGGCCGTGGAGAACAAGGTCATCGGCGGGGAGGAAAAGACCTTCTATGTCATGCGCATCCTGGAAAGCAACATGACCGTTCTTGTCCCCAAAGACAATGCCGATAAGGTGGGCCTGCGGGGGCTTATCTCCAGGGAGGAAGCCGCCCGGGTTTACGAGATCCTTCGCCAGAAGGAGGTTTCCTTCAATCACCAGACCTGGAATCGGCGCTATCGGGAATACATGGAAAAGCTCAAGAGCGGCTCCATCTTCGAGGTGGCGGAGGTCTATCGGGACCTTCATCTGGTGAGCCGCCAGAAACCCCTTTCCTACGGCGAGCGCAAACTCTTCGACACCGCCCGATGTCTCCTGGTGAAGGAACTTTCCCTGGCGGAAAACCTGAAAGAGGAAGAGGTGGAAAGGAAGATCAAAGAGATCCTGGCCTAGAGGTCTGGAAGGAGACGATCCTTTGCGGCGGTACCTGATACCTTTTCTCCTGGTGGCGACGGCGGCCGTCCTTGGTTTCGGCGTGGTGAAGTATTTCCCCCCCGGGGGTGCGGGCACCCTTTCGCCCTGGGTGGGATTTGCGAGTGGAGCCGCGGTCGGTCTTCTGATCCTGCTGGTGGAAAGGCTCATCCGGAAACTGCCCTTCCTTCAGATCGTGGGCGGGGCCATCGGACTTCTTTTAGGGCTGGCGCTGGCCCGTCTTCTTTCCTCCTTTTTTGCGGTTCTGGGGCAGGGGGTCTGGGCGGCCTTTGTTTACGCCATGCTGGCTCTGGCCCTGGGATATCTGGGGCTGGTGGTTGGGGGGCGTCGATTTCGGGAGCTTCGTCTTCCGGAGGGGCTGGCTCACCCCTTCTCTTACGTTTCCAGGCGTTTCCCCCGGAGGGAGTGTCCCAAGGTGGTGGATACCAGTGCCATTATCGACGGACGCCTGGCCGATATCTGTGAGACCGGCTGGCTAGAAGGTCCTCTCATCGTTCCGAATTTCGTCCTGCGGGAGCTTCAACACGTGGCCGACAGCCGGGAACACGCCCGTCGGGAAAGGGGGCGCCGGGGGCTTGACGCCCTGAACCGGATTCGGGAGTCCGGGAAGGTAGAGGTCCGGTTCGTGGATCAGGATTATCCTCGGATCCGGGACATCGACGCCAAACTGGTGAGACTCTCCCGGGATCTGGG
>JALWCD010000059.1:2025-3932 GCA_027036915.1 Thermodesulfatator sp.
CTGGGGGCCAAACTGATTACCACGGACTACAATCTCAATAAGGTGGCCCGTCTCAAGGGGGTGGAGGTCCTCAACGTCAACGAGCTGGCCCTGGCCCTGAGGCCGGTGGTCACCCCGGGCGAAGAGTTGCGAATCGAAATCATAAAAGAAGGCAAGGAGCGGGACCAGGGGGTGGGTTATCTGCCGGATGGCACCATGGTGGTGGTAGAAGGTGGCCGGCGCCTGATCGGAAAGGAGGTCGAGGTGGTGGTGACCAGCGTGCTTCAGACCCCTTCCGGGCGTATCGTTTTCGCCCAGCCCAGGGCCCGGGCCCAGGCCGCCTGAACCGTGCCTCGCATTCGGCTTCTTCCCGAGGAGGTGCATTCCCGGATCGCCGCCGGTGAGGTGGTGGAGCGTCCGGCTTCGGTGGTCAAGGAACTGGTGGAAAACGCCCTGGACGCCGGGGCCTCCAAGATCGAAGTGGAACTTGAAGAGGGTGGGCGACGGCTCATCCGGGTCTCAGACGACGGGGAAGGCATGGCCCCGGAGGATCTGCGTCTTTGCTGGCGTTCTCACGCCACCAGCAAGATCGCCACAGCCGAGGACCTTCTGCGCATCCACACCTTCGGTTTCCGGGGGGAAGCCCTCTACAGCATAGCGCAGGTTTCCCGCCTGACCATTGTTTCTCGTCCCCGGGAGGCCGAGGAAGCCTATCTCCTGCGGGTATCTTTCGGTCGGGAGGAGACCTTTCAACCCTCCGCCGGTCCCCCTGGGACCACCGTGACGGTGGAAGACCTCTTTCAGGGGTTCCCGGCCCGCCGGGCCTTCCTGCGGAGTCCCAGGGCCGAGGCCGGTCGGGTGCTGGAGGTCTTGAGGATGCTGGCCCTGGGGCATCCGGAGGTCCGCTACCGTCTGCGTCATGCCCGAAGAGAGCTCTTCCGCTGGCCCGGGGGCCCGCGGCGAAAACTGCTGGCGTACATCCTTAAGATTCCCGAGGAACACTGGCTTGAGCGGACCTATGAGGATCGTCTCTATCGCCTGGAGCTTATCTTAACCCGTCCCGAGGCGGGCCTGGCCACCACCCGCTATCTCTTTCTTCTGGTCAACGACCGGGTGGTCCGGGATCGCTCCCTGGCGGCGGCCCTGCTCGAGGGCCTCAGGGCCTATTTTCCCGGAGGACGATTTCCCGCGGGCGTGCTGGCCCTTTATCTTCCTCCCCATCTGGTGGATGTGAATGTCCATCCGGCCAAATGGGAGGTTCGCTTTCGGGAGGAAAGGGAGGTTTTTCGTTTCGTGAAAGGAGCGGCCGAGAGGTTTCTGGCCCGCACGGTTCCGAAAACCGCCCCCGCGCCCATCAGGGACCTGCCCCTTCGTTCCGTCCCCGAGACCCGTTCGGAAAGGGTGGAATTTTCGGCGGGCTTCCGGGTGGAGGAACCCCTCCCGGAACTCTTCCGGGAGGTGGGGCCTTCCACCGGTGAGGTTTTCCGGTGTCTGGGGATCTTGAAGGAGACCTATGCGGTGTTCGAGGTCCCGGAGGGGTTGCTTCTGCTCGACTTTCATGCGGCCCACGAGAGACTGCTCTACGAAAGATTTCGGGATGGGCCCCTGGAGAGCGAACAACTCCTTTTCCCGGCGGTCTTCGAAGTCTCGGAGGAAGCCCTGGGCCGCCTGGAGGGACTGGACCGGGAGCTTGAGGCCGCGGGTTTCAGGGTGCGCACGGTCGGTCCCCGGGAGATTCTGGTGGAGGGGGTGCCCTCGGGGGGCGGGCTTGCGGCCGCGGAAGAACTTCGGGGGCTCCTTGAGGAGGGCCGGGTCGGCCCGGAAGGCTTTCGGGAAGAGCTTGCGGCCCGCCTGGCCTGTCGCCTGGCCCGTAAGGCCGGGGATAGACTTTCGGTTTCCGAGGCCGAAAATCTCCTCCGGGAAATCCG
>JALWCD010000060.1 GCA_027036915.1 Thermodesulfatator sp.
CCGTCCGCACGGCTCAGGTTCAGGCCCTGCTGGCCCGGGGAGGCGAGGAACTCGAGGGGTTTATGCGGGAGCTGGCCTCCGGAAGACCCCTTTCCCGGGCCCTTAAGGCCCTACCCTATCCCCCGGCCCGGGCCTTTCAGGGCCCCCCTCCGGATGAACCCTTACCCTGGGAGGAGGTGGTCAATCCCGGCCTGGATAAGGCCTTCCTCAGGGAAGAATGGCAGAGGACTTTCGCCGAAAAGGAATCCCCTCCCTGTCCCTCCCGAAGGAGCTGCCGGATCTGCGGGGCCTGTCTAACCCTTTACGGCGCGTCTTGAGGCCTGGATCTGAAGGAGCTGCTTTCGAAAAATATGCTGCACCAGACGATCCACGTCTTCCTCGGTAATCCAGATGAACTTGAAGGCCGCCTCCCTCCCGTCCAACCGAACCACCTCGCCGTAAGCCCTGATGAACTGGTACTCCGGCAGGAGACCGAGATCGAACTCGAAGATTTCCCCCACCCGGGGCAGAGGGTCCATTTCGAATCGGATTCCGGCTCCGCTGATGTTGACCTTGATTTCCTGAAATTGTTTCAGGACTTCGGATTTGGCCTCCACCAGGAGACGATCGAGCTTCAGGGCCAGGATCTCTAAAATTTCGGCCAGATCCCGGTTTTTCTCCCTCAGCTTCTGCAGGTGATAGTTGAGTTTACGGGCCTCCCCCGGAGTCCTCAGAGGGTCGATCCAGGGTTCCTCCTCTCCGGAGCGATAACGGGCCACCTTTTCCTGGAACTCCTCCGGAGTTATACGGCGATAACGAATAAGGATACGGTCATCTATCCGAACATGTTGACGGCCTTCTACCTGTTCTTCCTTTTTCATTCAGGGCCCCCTGGGAATGATTTCCTGTTCGGTTTGTCCGGAGAAGGTCTCCCGGTATTTTAAAAGGGGATTTTTCTTTTGCAAAAGAATGATTTCGACCCGCCGATTGGCCGCCCGATGTTCAGGGGTGTCGTTGGGATAAAGGGGCCGGGAAGGTCCGTAGCCCACGGCCGAGACCTGTTCCGGGACCACGTAGCCCTTCTGGAGGAGATATTCCACCACCGCGGTGGCCCGGGCCGCCGAAAGTTCCCAGTTGGAACGATATCGTTCGCCTCTGAAGGGGGTATCATCGGTGTGACCGGCCACCACGATCTCACCATCGAAAAGCCTGAAGACCTCTCCCAGGCTGTCCAGGATATGTCTGGCTTCCGGGGTAAGCTCGGCACTTCCGGGGGGGAAAACCAAACGATTGTTGAGTCGAAGTACTACCCGGTCCTCAAGGCTTTCGATCTGAATCTGGCCCTTGATGAGTTCCAGTTTGATGGCCGATTTTATCCTTTCGAGCAACTCCTCCACCGTAAATCGGGGCTGGAACTCCCGGGAGACGATATCCAGGCCTTTGGGAATGTCAAAAACCACCTCTTCCCTCTGTACTCCGAAGGCGTTTCGCAGCGATCCAGCCACCTCCTTGAATTTGGCCACATCCATCTCCGAAAAGGAAAGCAAAAGGACGAAAAAACACATGAGAAGACTCATCAGATCCGAAAAGGTGGTCATCCATTTCGGCGCTCCGGCTTCGCATTTACACTTCTCTTCTTCCGCCGGCATACCTACTCCTCGGCCCCCGGGGCCTTTCTCTTTTTGGGCGGAAGGAAGGTCTGCAGCACTTCCTCCAGCACCCTGGGATTCAGGCCCTTCTGGATCCCCAGGACCCCTTCGATGATGAGCTTTTTGGTCAGCTGTTCCTCCTCGGAACGATGGGAAAGCTTATCGGCGATGGGAAGAAAGACCAGGTTGGCCATCACGGCCCCGTAAAGGGTGGTGAGAAGGGCCACGGCCATGGCCGGACCGATGGATTTGGGGTCCTCCATGGAGCTCAGCATCTGCACCAGACCGATAAGGGTTCCGATCATTCCGAAGGCCGGGGCGGCGTCCCCCATGGCCTTGAACATGTTGATGCCCACCTCGTGACGCTGCGTGGTAAGCTGGACCTCCTTGGAGAGGACCTCCTCTATGAAATCGGCCTCGTGCCCGTCCACACAGAACATAATGGCCTTCTTGAGAAAAGGATCATCGATGGGTTGTTTTTCGAGCTTCAAAAGCCCCTCCCGTCGGGCTATGTTAGCCAGGGTGACGATCTCTTTGATGGTCTCTTCCGGAGGTTTGAGTTTGTAAAAAAAGGCCTTCATGGCCACATTCACGGAGCCCAAAACTTCATTCAAAGAAAAACGGATAAAGGTGGCCGCGATGGTTCCTCCTATTACGATTAAAATGGAGGGAATGTTGATAAAGATACCTATCTGTCCCCCAACCAGGATCGAGCCCAGAAGGAGTACCACTCCCAGTACTAGCCCTACTACGGTACCCAGATCCATAAGACCTCCTCGTCGTCGACTACATTACTTTTATCGGCTGGGCCCTGAGAGAAGTTTATCATAAAAAAGAAAGCCTTGATGGTCGGGGCGGGCGGATTTGAACCGCCGACCCCCTGCTCCCAAGGCAGGTGCGCTGCCAGGCTGCGCTACGCCCCGTCTTTGAAATAATTTTAAAGGCCTTTCAGGAATTCGGGAAGCATCTCGCGAAGCGCAGCCAGGGCCCGTCCCCGATGACTGAAGCGGTTCTTGACCTCGGGTGAGAGCTCCGCGGCCGTCTTCTTGAAGTCGAATTCCATGGGCAGAAAGATAGGATCGTAACCGAAACCGCCTTCCCCACGGGGGGAGGTGGCGATCAGGCCCTCCCAGACCCCCTCGGCCTTAAGCCAGCGGCCCGAAGGATGATAAACGATGATTACGCATCGGAACCGAGCCGTACGATTCTCCCAAGGGACATCTTTCAAAGCCTCAAGGAGCTTGCGGATGTTGTCCTCGTCCGTAGCCCCCGGCCCGGCATAACGGGCGGAATGGACCCCCGGAGCCCCTCCCAGGGCATCCACCTCTATGCCGGAATCGTCGGCCAGGGCCATATGCCCCGTGGCCAGGGCCCAGTGCCGGGCCTTGAGAAAGGCGTTGTCAAAAAAGGTCTCTCCGGTCTCCTCCGGAGGATCTATCTCCGGAAAATCCTTTACGGTGAGGATCCTGAGGGGCAAATCCTTGAGAAGGGCGGTAAGTTCTCGAATTTTCCCCTCGTTTCCGGTGCCCAGAACCAGAGTTTTCCTTCTCATGACAGGACCTCTCTTTGAAAGGAAATTAGTTTTTGGATAGCCTTGGCCGCCAGTTCCTTCATCTCTTCAAGTCTCTCCCAGGGGAAAGGCCCCTTTTCCCCGGTAGCCTGAATCTCTATCCATCCTCCCTTCTCCGCCCTCACGAAATTGGCATCCACCTCCGCCACGGCATCCTCTTCAAAGGAAAGATCCACCAGGACCTGGCCGTCCACCACCCCGCAACTGATGGCCGCCAGGTGCTCCCTCACCGGATCCCGGGCGAGAATCCCCTTTTCCAGAAGACGCCTTACAGCCAGTTTCAGGGCCACAAAGGCCCCGGTAATGGCTGCCGTGCGGGTACCGCCGTCGGCCTGCAGTACGTCACAGTCCACCCACAGGGTTCTCTCCCCCAGGGCCTGAAGGTCCACCACGGCCCGCAAACTCCTCCCGATAAGACGCTGGATTTCCTGCGAACGCCCCTTGCGCCCGAAGACCTCCCGGGGAGAACGGGTCTCCGTGGCCCGTGGAAGAAGGGCATACTCCGCCGTAATCCATCCGCATCCGGTATCCTTCAAAAAGGAGGGAACCTTTTCTTCCACCGAAACCGCGCAGAGAACTTTGGTATCCCCCAGCTCGAAAAGACAGGAACCTTCCGCATATTTGAGAAAATCCGGAACGATTCTAACCGGACGGATCTCGTCAAAAGTCCTCCCGTCGGAACGCATGTCTTTTTTCTGTAACAGAAAAAGGCAACCGGTCAAGTCGAGATTCAAGCCGAAAAGACCTTTTAAGTTCAATGGACCTGGTAGGACAGCTATTTAAGCAATTTAAACAACGAATGCACTCCACTGAGTTCAATTCTTGGGGTATTTTCAATTCCATGGGGCAAATCTTTTCACAAAGACCACAAAAAAGGCAGTTTTTTTCCTGCCATCGCAAACGGAAGAGACCCAAACGGTTAAAAAATCCGTAAATCAATCCCAGAGGACAAAAAAGTTTACAGAATATTCGAAGATAAAGGATCGCCCCCAGAAGGATGACCACCAGGAGTACCACCTTCCAGTAAAATAATCCTCCGATCAGGCTGCGAAGCTGTGGTTCGAGAATCAGATTGGGAAGGCCGGCCTCAAGGGTGCCGGCGGGACAAAAGATGCGACAGAACCAGACCTCTCCGTAGCCGGTCTCCCCTTTAAAGGCCACGGGAAGGGCCAGAACCAGTCCTACCAGTAAAGCCCATTTAAGAAATCGCAGGGCCCTGGGAAGCCCGACCTTGGGGAGAGGAAGGCGATAGAGCATCTCCTGCAGAAAACCGAAAGGGCAGATCCAGCCGCAGACGAAACGTCCCAGGAGAAGACCGTAAAGCAAAAGACTTCCGGTAAGATAAAGGGCTCCCTTGAGGGCCACCACCGGGAGAGTGCGCAGGGGGGCCATGACATGCTGAAGGATGCGCAGGGGGGGGGCGGTGAGAGCCAGGGGGCAGGAGTAACAGTTAAGCCCCGGGAAACAGAGATTCTTGAGCCTTCCGGTATAGATCCCCCCCTCAATCAGAAACCCGAGATAAGAGTTGGCCCAGATCGCGATCAGAAACTGGATGAAGTTCCTTTTCTTCACTGAAGTCCCATACAGGAGAGACACAGACTGGCGGCCCGGGAGAAAACAAACCGAAAACCACCCGAGAAAACCCCGGCCAGAAAAAAGCCTCCCGCAAGCCACCAGAGAACCCTGGGGAAAATCTTCATCCTCCCAGGACCCTCCGGATGTGTGCGGCGATTTCTTCGGCCAGGGCCTCGATGAGGTCCTGATCCTCGCCCTCCACCATTACGCGGTACTTGGGCTCTGTTCCGGAGGCCCGAACCAGGACCCGACCCCGGCCCGCCAGTTTTTCTTCGGCCTTTTGCAGCCGTTCCGCAAGCCCTTCGATCTCCGAAAGGGGACGTTTCTCCCTTACCACCACATTTATCAGTACCTGGGGCACCTTTTCGAAAAGATCCAGAACCTCCGAGGCCGGCCTTTCCTGCCTTCGCAGGACCGCCAGCACCCTGAGGGCCGTAAGGACCCCGTCTCCGGTGGTGGCCTGGTCCAGAAAGACGATATGCCCGGACTGCTCTCCGCCCAGGCGATAACCTCCCTCGCGCATCTTCTCCACCACGTAGCGGTCCCCCACCGGAGTCCTCAACAGTCGGATGCCTTCGGAGGCCAAAAAGCGCTCGAGACCGAGGTTACTCATCACGGTAGCCACCACCGTATTTCCCGGAAGCTGGTCCTCCTTCTTCAGGGAGACCGCCAGGCAGGCGAGCACATAATCTCCATCTCGCACCCGGCCCTTCTCATCCACCAGGATCAACCGGTCCCCGTCGCCGTCAAAGGCCAGGCCGATATCCGCCCCCTCCTTAAGGACCTTTTCCCTCAGAACCTGGGGATGAAGGGCCCCGCAGCCGCGATTGATGTTCAGGCCGTCGGGTTCACAGCCTATCCGGATGACCGTAGCCCCCAGCTCCTCTAGAATTTCCGGGGCCACCCGATAGGTGGCTCCGTGGGCACAGTCCACCACCACCCTGAGGCCCTCCAGATCCAGGTCCTCGGGAAAAGACCTTTTGAGATAGACCATATATCGGCCCCGGGCGTCTTCTATCCGGTGAGCCCGACCGATGGCCTCCCTCCGGGCGCGCCCCTCATCTAGGGAGGGCTCCCTGATAAGGGCCTCGATCCGGGCCTCAAGTTCGTCGGAGAGCTTGAATCCGTCGGAACCGAAGATCTTGATCCCGTTATCGTGGAAAGGATTATGGGAGGCCGAGATCATCACTCCGGCCTCGGCCCGGAGATCCCGGGTCAGAAAAGCGACGGCCGGGGTGGGCAGAGGTCCTACTAGCCAGGCCTCCGCCCCCATGGATAGGACTCCCGAGGCCAGGGCCATCTCCAGCATATAACCCGAAAGCCGGGTATCTTTACCTATGATGATTCTTCGATGACGCCCCTGATTCCGAAAAAGATACCCTACCGCCAGGCCCACCCGCAGGGCCATCTCCGGGGTCATGGGATACTGGTTGGCTTCCCCCCGGATACCATCTGTACCGAAAAGTCTCATGGAGAGACCCTCCTGATTTTGACTTTTACCCGAACTTTTTCAGGGTTTACATCTATAACTCCTTCCGGAATATTTAGAAAGACGCTGGTCTCAAAAGAGGCCTCTTTTTCGGAAAGATCAATTGGCACCGTAGAAATGGACTTAAGCCTTTTCAGGATCTGACGGGCCCCTTTAACCCTTACGCTCGGAGGTCTGATCCTGACCTTCTCCACCAGGTAACCTTCTCTGGGCCGACCTTTCAGATGCGGAGTAACCTTAAGCCACTTTTCCACCAATCGGTCTAGAACCACTTCCACCTTAGGAGGATGAATTTCCTGAGCCTTAAGCCCGGAGGGGAGGCGCACCACTTCCAGTGGAATTCTTACCTGGTGCGGGCCAGGACCAAGCCGGGAGAGATCCAGTGAGATCCTCATGGGATGATTGGGAAGGCTTCGCAGAAGACTGCGTGGCCCAACCACCTTAACCTTCACGAATATAGGCTCGGCCCTCAAAAGAAGCATTCCGGGGGGTACGTTCTTGAAGACTATCCTGGCCGGAATCTCCCGGGAGACCTTCTCCTGTAAGGCCACGAAAAACCAGAGGAGGGCCGCGAAAAAGAGGGCCAGGATCTTGAGAAAAAAGTCCTCGTACTTTTTCAACCTCATTTAAAGATCTTCCTCCGCCACCAGGGTTCCACGGAATGGAAACCCAGGAGTTCGGAAAGCATACGCCTCAGGGTGGCCGGAGAGATCTCGCGGGTAATCTTGCCGCCCACGGCCAGCGAGATGGCCCCCGTCTCCTCGGAAACCACCACCGAGACCGCGTCGCTTACTTCCGTGATTCCGATGGCGGCCCGGTGTCGGGTCCCCAGTCCCCGTCCGATCATGGGGTTGGTGGAAAGGGGCAGAATGACCCCCGCGGCCACCACCCGATTTTCCCGGATGATCACCGCTCCGTCGTGAAGGGGAGAGGAGGGATGGAAAAGACTTAGCAGCAGATCGCGACTGATACGGGCCTCAAGGGGCGTTCCGGACTCTACGAATTCATTCAATCCGGTCTCCCTCTCGAAGACGATCAGGGCCCCGATCTTCTTTTCGGAGAGCACCCCGACCGCCTTCACCACCTCCTCGATTCCCTGGGAATATTCGGTCTGGACCTTGATGAAAGGCGAGCGCCCCATGTGGATGAGGGCCCGACGAATGTCTTCCTGAAAGATAATGACCACCACCAGAAAGATGGAGGACATGAAGGTCCCCAGCAACCAGTGGAGGGTCAGGAGCTTTAGTTGATCGGCCACGAAATACATGACCACGATCACCGCCAGCCCGGCCACCATCTGGACCGCCCGGGTCCCCCGGATGAGAAGGAGCAGGCGGTAAAAGAGATAGGCCACGATCAGGATGTCCAGAAGGTCCTGCCAGCGCAAAAACTTCCAGGGAGGCCAGAAGGTCATGTTCAACCCTTAAGGTGTTCTATCACCTTTAAAGCCTCACGGCACCAGGCCACGTTGTGGACGCGAAGGATATCCACCCCGGCCAGGGCCAGATAAACGGCCACGGCCACCGTCCCGATATCCCTTTCCCGAGCTTCCTTGCCCAGGATCTCTCCCAGAAAGGCCTTCCGGGAAGGACCGTAAAGTAAGGGATAGCCCAGTTCCCGGAAGAACGAAACCTCCCTGAGCAGGGTGAGGTTATGTTCGAAGCGTTTACCGAAACCTATCCCGGGATCCAGGATGATCTTTTCCGGGGAGAGCCCTAGGGCCCGAACGGTTTCGGCCCTTTCCCGCAGAAAGCCCCTGATCTCCCCCAGAAGGTCCCGGTAGCGCGGGTCAAGCTGCATGGTCTGAGGGGTTCCCTTCATGTGCATGAGGATCACCGGGGGACGAAAACGTCGTACCACCTCCTTCATCCGGGCATCAAAGCGCAGGGCGCTGACATCGTTTAAGATGTCCGCGCCCGCCGAAAGGGCCTCCTCCGCCACCCGGGCTTTATAGGTGTCGATGGAGATGGGAATCTCCGGGAACCTTTCCCTCACGGCCTCGATCACCGGAATCACCCGCCGTAGCTCCTCCTCCTCCGGCACCGGTTGCGCAAAGGGCCGGGTGGACTCCCCGCCTATGTCCAGGATATCCGCTCCGGACTCGATCAGTCTTTCCGCCTGTCTCAGGGCGGCTTCCCGGTGAAAGAACTTTCCTCCATCCGAAAAGGAGTCCGGGGTGACGTTGAGGATGCCCATCAGATAAGTGCGAGTTCCCCAGTAAAAAGTTCGTCCTCTGATCTTAAGAGAACCTGACATTTTTGAGAGGCTTCAGATCCGAAAGAAGATTTTTTAAGGTCTCACCGTCAATAGTCTCAACTTCGAGCAGGGTTTCGGCCAGAATGTGCAAATATTTTATGTGCCTGGAAAGCAATTCTCGATCATTTTCGTAACACTTGCGGATGATATTTTCTATCTCCTCATCAATTTCGCGGGCTGTCTTCTCGCTATAGGCCCGAATATCCGCAAAATCACGCCCTGGATAACCATAAGGCTCCCGATGCGGAAAGACCAGAGGGCCCAACCGGTTGCTCATACCCCATTCGCAGACCATTTTGCGGGCGATTTCGGTGGCCTTCTCCAGATCGTCTCCGGCCCCGGTGGAGGCCTGTCCGAAGACATATTCCTCCGCCACTCGTCCTCCGAGAAGGATCATGATCTTTTTAAGGAGATAATCTTTGGGATAGACGTGTCTTTCGTCGATGGGAAGTTGCTGAATGACTCCTAGGGCGTGTGAACGCGGGATAATGGAGACCTTGTAGATGGGGTCCACCCCCGGGAGAAGATAGGCGATAAGAGCGTGTCCGGCTTCATGGTAGGCCGCAAGCTGCTTCTCCTCCTCACTGATAACAATGCCCTTTCTTTCACGCCCGAGAAGGATCTTATCCTTGGCCTTTTCGATATCCTCCATCTCGACACAACTTTTTCCCTGCCGGGCCGCCAGGATAGCAGCTTCGTTCAGGAGGTTGGCCAGATCGGCCCCGGTGAAACCCGGAGTGCTCTTGGCCACCACGGCGAGATCGACGTCTCTGGCCAGAGGAATCCGACGGGCATGCACCCTGAGGATGGCTTCTCGCCCCTTGAGGTCCGGAGGCGGCACCTCCACCCTCCGATCGAACCTCCCCGGACGCAACAGCGCCGGATCCAGGATATCCGGACGGTTGGTGGCCGCCAGGACCACGATCCCGTCCTGAGATTCGAAGCCGTCCATCTCCACCAGCAATTGATTCAGGGTCTGCTCCCTTTCTTCGTGCCCTCCCCCGGCGCTGGCTATCCGATGACGGCCGACGGCGTCTATCTCATCGATAAAGATGATGCAGGGGCTGTGTTTCTTGGCCTGGGCGAAGAGATCCCGAACCCGGGCCGCGCCCACCCCCACGAACATCTCCACGAAATCCGAGCCGCTAATACTGAAAAAAGGCACCCCGGCCTCCCCGGCGATGGCTTTGGCGAGCAGGGTCTTTCCGGTCCCGGGAGGGCCTACCAGGAGAATACCTTTGGGCATTCGTCCCCCGAGGCGGGCAAATTTCTGGGGATCCTTCAAAAACTCCACCACTTCCCGGAGTTCCTCCTTGGCCTCCTCCACCCCGGCCACGTCCTCAAACCGGACCCTGACCTCCTCCGGCCTTATCAGGCGCGCCCGGCTTCGGACAAAAGAAAAGAACTGCGAAGGAAAGGAAGCCGGCCTGAGACTTAAAAGCCAGACCACCAGGAGAAAAAGCCCCAGGCCGAAAAGAACCAGGGCCCAGCCCGGCAACCATCCTCCGGGATCCTCCACGTAAATTTTGACCAGATGGCGTTTCAGAAAGGGCATCAAGGCGGGATCTTCCGGGGCATAAACCCGATACCGACGCCCCCCGGAGGTCCAGGCCTCTATCCGGGAACCCTTTATCCGGACCTCTTTGATTCGTCCTTTTCTAACCTCTTCCAGAAAGGCGTTATAACTGATATCCGGCTCGTCCGAAGGATAGAAATAATAGAGGACAAAAAGTAGGGCCAGTAGAACCAGACTGGCCAGCCCTACACTCTGCCAGATACCCTTCAGCCCTGACTCCTTACGCCAGAGAATCTATCTTCTATTCTATAGCCCTTCTAAAATTAAGCAAGTTTTCGGAAGATCAGACAGAGGGCCTCTTCTTCCGGTTCCGGACGATAATCCGGATGGACATAATGGCCGGGGATGGCCACGATCCGGCCCTGAAATTCCACCAGGGGCAGAAGATCCCTTTCGGCGGGCTCAAGTCCCCTCTCCCAGAAAAACTTCTTGAGTTTTTTATGCCCCACCCCCGGCCAGTAGATCCGATCGCCCGGTCTCCGGGTGCGGATCAGGAGGGGCCCCACCTTTTTGAGCTTAATCCCTTTCTCCGGACACTCCTTCGCAATCTTCACCTCCAGAATCCAGCCGCCCGGCAGGCGGTATTCTCCGGGGGCCTCGACCTTCAGGGCGAAGGGTTCCCCTCCGGTGATCCTGCGGGGAATTATTCTGATCAATCCCGGGGCCCTTACGGCCTGAAAACCTCCGGGCAGAGGTACCGGCCCCCGGGCTCTGCCCCCGAGGATCTGGTTCAGGGCCTCCAGATGGCTCTGGCGTATACGAAGCAAAGGCACCCCCGCTTCCCTCAGGGCCAACCAGAAGACCCTTCGCCGGAGAGCCACCGGAAGTTCCCGGAGAACGGGCACGGCCAGCCCCACCCCCTCGGCCCTGACCCGGGCCCGCTGATAGGCCTTACGCGCCAGGTCTTCGATAAGTTCCTCCTCCTCGGCCAGAATGAGGGCCGTGCGTTTGAGGTTCTCTTTCACCCGCGGATGAAAATGTTTCTCCAGAAAAGGCAAGAGCAGGTGTCGCACCCGGTTGCGTAAAAAGCGAATGTCCCGGTTGGTTTCGTCCTCCGTCCAGGCAAGCCCCCGGGCCCGGGCAAAATGCAGGATTTCCTCCCGGCTGGCCCGAAGAAGAGGTCTTACGATATGGGCCTCGCGTTTTACCGGAATGCCTGCCAGCCCCCTTCTTCCGGCGCCCCTTAAAAATTTGAGCAAAACCTCCTCGGCCAGATCATCGGCATGGTGAGCCAGGGCTATCTTCTGGAGATCGAGCCTCTGATAAAGTCTTTCGAAAAACCGATAACGCAATTCCCGCCCGGCCATCTCCAGACTCAACCCCTCGCGCCGGGCATATTCCCGAACGACACTCACCCCGTATATAAAAGGCAGGCCCATTTCCCGGGACCTCCGATAGACCAGAAGGGCGTCCCTCAGAGAGTCCTTTCGTAGGCGATGATCATAATGGGCCACCCAGAGTCGCAAATCGTATTCCTTTCGCAAGAGGAAAAGGACCTCCAGGAGCACCATGGAGTCCACCCCCCCGGAGACCGCCACCAGAACCCGATCCCCCGGGGCAAAAAGAGCGTAACGTTCGATGGTCTTCTTGACCTTCCTAAGAAGCGAGGTCTTCAAGGATTCTCTTTGCCTCTCCGGTATGACGCCGATAGGCTTCTTTGGCCAGTTTCAAAAGCTCTCCGCTCACCTTCTTCCAGGGGGGAAGACCCTCAAGATCCAGAAATCTGCTCTCTGGAGAAGGCACGGGCGGAAACCGCAACCGGTGCTCCAGACTCTCCCGGGCCTGGTCTTCCACCCCCCATCCGGCCAGTTCCGAAGGTCTCGACTCCTCCAGGGTCCGAAAGAAGGAAAAGATACTTCCCAGATCGTATTCCCGATGGAATTCCCGGATGTCCTCATTGATTCTTTCGGCCCAGATCCTGAGACTCCGCAATCGCTTCTGATACGAAGGTAACCTCTCCAGGAGTCTCCGGTAGGTGTTCTCGAAGAGTCTCAGGAATTTGCCCTTGGAGGTCAGGCCCCGGGTCTTGAGCTCGCGAAAGAGTCTCTTTCGGATCCGGGGCGAGGAGAGTATATATTCGTCATAATAACCCCGAATCTCTTTACCGGTAATCTTTTCAAATTTTTTCAGGAGATCTTCGTCCCTCAGGAGAAAAATCAAACGTAAAATCTCCCTCAGGACCTTTTCTTCTTCCTTCTCGAATTCCTTAAGGGCCCGGAAATATTCCTCGATTTCCTCCTCGATGACCTTGCGGTGGGTGAAGTATCTCTCCGCAATTTCCCTTTTGACTTCCAGAGAAAGGCTTTCGGCCAGATCCTCGAAACCGTTTGCGGGCATTAGCAG
>JALWCD010000061.1:0-6610 GCA_027036915.1 Thermodesulfatator sp.
CCTTTACGGCATAATGGGCCCGGTAGTTTATCTCATCGACGGGACTTCCTTTGTCTACCGGGCCCATTATGCCGTAAAGGAGTTCCTTTCCACTTCCTGGGGGCTTCCCACCAAGGCCATTTTCGTCTTTACGCGGATGCTCCTCCGGATACTGAAGGAATTCCGGCCGGAGTATCTGGCCCTCTGTCTGGATGAAAAGGCCCCCACCTTTCGTCACGAGGCTTACGAGGCTTACAAGGCCCATCGTCCTCCCATGCCCGAGGAGCTTGCGGTTCAGATTCCTTATATTCGGGAGATTGCGGAAGCCCTAGGAGTGCGGGTTTTGAGTCTTCCCGGCTACGAGGCCGACGATCTCATCGCCACCCTGGCCACCAGGCTGACCAATCCCGTGGTCGTCATCGCGGGCGACCGGGACCTTTTACCCCTGGTAAGCGACCGGGTGCATCTCTGGGACCCCATAAGGGAGAGGACCATTGATCCCGCGGAGGTGGAAAGACGTTATGGTCTTCCTCCTGAAAAGATCCCGGAGGTTCGGGCCCTTACGGGAGACCCGAGCGACAACATTCCCGGGGTGAAAGGCATAGGGGAGAAAACGGCGGTGGCCCTGATCAAGGCCTTCGGTTCGGTGGAGACCCTTTACGAGCGTCTCTCCGAGGTTCGTCCTCCCCGAGTGCGCAGGCTCCTTGAGGAGGGGCGGGAAGCGGCCTTTCTCTCCCGAAAGCTGGTGGAACTTGAGACCTCCGTTCCCGTACCCCTTGAGCTTGAAGAGTATCGTCTCCGGGAGCCGGATTATCCAAGATTGCGGGCCCTTTTCCTCAAACTCGAATTTCGGAAGCTTCTGACGGAACTTCCTCCGGAAAAAGAGGTGGCGGGAGAGGTGGTCCGGGTAAAAGGCTGGCCTCCGGAAATGCGGACGGCGGAAAGGGTGGCCATCTGGGTTTCCGGGGCGGAAGACCTCTTCGGCCGGAAGAATATCTCGACCCTGGTGCTGGCCTCCCCAGAGAAGGCCTATATGCTTTCGGGAGAGGGGCTTGAGGGTCTCAAGGGTCTTTTTCGGGAGGAAGGGGTGCTCAAGCTGGTTTACGACCTCAAGGCCCTCTACCATCTGCTGGGGGAGGCCCCGGAATCCAGAGGAGAGGTCTTCGACCTCAAACTTGCGGCCTGGTTGCTCGATCCGGTGCGCAAGAGTTACGCCCTGGAGGAACTGGCCGAGGAATATCTGGGGGTGAGGCTTCCTCCGGCCCTTGATGAACGGGGGGCCGGAGAGCGGGCCCTGGTTCTGCAACATCTTTACCCTCAGCTGCGGAGAAATCTGCAGGAGTTCGGGCTTGAGAGGCTTCTTTTGGAGGTGGAGGGTCCTCTGGCCAGGGTCCTTTTCGAAATGGAGAGGGTGGGCCTCAAGATCGATCAGGCCTACCTTCGGACCTGGGCCCGGGAATTGCGGGAGGAGCTCAAGGCCCTCGAGGAGGAGGTCTTCCGGCTGGCCGGGGAACCGTTCAATCTGCGCTCAGGTAAGGATCTTTCCCGGATACTCTTCCAGAAACTGGGGCTTCCCCGGGGCAAACGCACCCCCAAGGGCACGGGCTATTCCACGGACGTGGAGGTGCTCTCGGAGCTGGCGACCCTTCACCCCCTTCCCGGAAAACTCCTGCGATACCGCACGGTGCACAAGCTCCTTTCCACCTATGTCGAGCCCCTGCTTCGCCTGGCTGATCCGGTTACCGGGCGGGTTCACACCACCTTCCATCAGACCGGCACGGCCACCGGGCGGCTTTCCTCCTCGGACCCCAATCTTCAGAACATTCCCATCAAAGGGGAGGAAGGGGATAGAATGCGCCGGGCCTTCGTGGCTGAAGAGGGCTGGCTTCTCCTTTCGGCCGACTATTCCCAGATCGAGCTTCGCCTGCTGGCCCATTTTTCCGGGGATGAGAATCTCAGGCGGGCTTTCCGGGAAGGGCGCGACATCCATGCCGCTACCGCGGCGGAGATCTTCGGTATTCGTCCGGAGGAGGTCACCGGGGAGATGAGGCGGTTGGCCAAGGTTATAAATTTTGGTATTGCTTACGGTATGAGTCCCTTCGGGCTATCTAAGGAGCTGGGCATAGACCTCAAACAGGCCCGGGCCTTTATCGAGCGATATTTTGAGCGTTATCCCGGAGTGAAGCGATACATGGAAAGTGTGGTGGCCGAGGCCCGGGAGCGGGGCTTTGTGACCACCCTTCTCGGGAGAAGGCGGCCCATTCCCGGACTCCGGAGTCGGGAAAAAAGCGTACGGGAATTTGCCGAACGCACGGCCATCAACACCCCCATTCAGGGTTCGGGAGCCGATCTCATCAAGCTGGCCATGCTGGCCATCGACCGCACCCTGCGGGAAAAGGGCTATGCCGCAAGGCTCGTTCTTCAGGTGCACGATGAGCTTCTCTTTGAGGTTCCGGAGGGAGAGATTGAAGCGGTAAAGGAGATCGTCCGAAAAGAAATGGAGGGGGTTTATCCTCTTTCGGTACCCCTTAAGGTGAATCTGGCCCAGGGTAGAAACTGGGCGGAGGCCAAGGCCTAAATGTGGGAGCCCTGGGAAGGCGGCTACGAGGTCAATCGCGATCCGGCTCATATCGAGGTCCTGCTTCAGGACCTCAAGAAGATGGGTTACTGGGTTATCTTCATCAGCGGGCGTTTTCGTTCCGGGCCGACCTTGCTTCTGCATGTAACGGAGAAGCATCTGGTCTTTGACTATCCCCGTCCGTGGGCTCCAGGTATTCTTACCGCCCGTGTGATTTACCGGGACAACACCAATATCGAACACTTCTTTCGGGTAGAGATCTTGAAAGAGGATACTGAGAATAAATATCTCTTTACCACTCGCCCTACGGCTATCTTTAGGCTTGAAAGACGGATGTATTATCGAATCTCTACTCCACCGGGCTCTAAAGCGCAATTTAAATGGGAGAAGGGGGAAGTTCAGGGGGAGATTTTGAATATTAGTGCCGGGGGCCTGGCTCTTATCAGACCTACTCTTAAGGTGCCCGAAGGGGCGATTCTAACCGAGGGACAACTGGATCTTTTACTTTCTGCCAGTCGTCCTTTTGGAAAGATTGAGATTCCACGGGCTGAAGTTGTCAGAACTCAGGATTCTCCAGATGGACACCTTTTAGGAATAAAATTCCATATCAACGAAAAGAAACGTCAGGAGTTAATGAGGTATGTGATTCAGCGTGAAATCGAGATCCGGAAGGCCAGATCTGCGGAATAAGTAGAGTAGATTTTGCTAAACAGTAAATTTGAAACTTCCCTTACCCAGAATATCATGGAGATGGAGTATCCCTACCAGTTTCCCTTCGGCATCCACTACCGGAAGCACGGTAATGAGGTGTTTTTCCATCAGGTCCAGGGCTTCAGAGGCCAGACGATCCTTTTCGATCCGTTTGGGCTCGCGGGTCATGATTTCTTCCACCTTTACCCCGTCGAGGTTTCCCCGGCGGACCAGGGCCCGCCGCAGATCGCCATCCGTAATGATGCCCCGAAGCCTGTTCTCCCGGTCCAAAACTAAAATACAACCCAGGCGTTTGCGATCCATTTCGTGAAGGGCTTCCCTCATGGGGGTGCCCAAGCGGGTGAGGGGAATACGCTCCCCGGTGAGCATGATTTCAGCCACCCTGACCTTTAGACGTTCTCCCAGGGAGCCTCCCGGATGATTGCGCCGGAAGTCCTCCGGTCCGAACCCCCGGGCTTCGGCCAGGGCCACGGCCAGGGCGTCGCCCACCGCCAGGGTGGCGGTGGTGCTGGCGGTAGGGGCCAGATCGTGGGGACAGGCCTCCCGGGGAACGCCCACGTCGATCACGATATCGGCCAGACGGGCCAGAGGAGATTGGAGATCCCCGGTAAAGGCGATGGTTTTTACTCCCCGGCGCTTCAATACCCGTACGATAAGGTTGACCTCTTCGGTACGACCGGAATTTGAGAGTCCCAGTAGTACGTCCTCCGGGATAACCATGCCGAGGTCGCCGTGCAGGGCCTCGGCCGGATGAAGAAAGAAAGCCGGGGTTCCGGTAGAGGAAAGGGTGGCCGCGATCTTGCGTCCTATGAGACCGCTTTTCCCCAGCCCGGTAACCACCACCCGTCCCCGAGCGGAAAGGATGAGACGGACCGCCTCCTCAAAAGCGGCCCCGAGTTTCCTTTCTACCGCTTCCAGTCCCTCTATCTCTGTCCTTAATACTTTCCTGGCGATCTCCAGGGCCTGCATACCTTAGAATATACTTTCACTTTTCCCGGCGGTCACCATCCTCCATCATCTCTTGACATCCTCGAAAGAGCCTTTAAACTATTGAAACAAAATTTCAATAAGGTGGACCATGGAGAAACCTCCGGGCTCTGAGATAGAAATTTTTAGAGATTTTATCAAAAAGAAAGGACTTCGGTATACCCCTGAACGGGAAGTTATTTTGCGAGAGATTTTCAATATCCATGATCATTTCGATGTGGACGAACTCTATCTCCGTCTGCGTAACAAAGGGCACCGTATCTCCAAGGCCTCCATTTATCGGACTCTGCCCCTCCTTATAGAATGCGGTCTGGTGCAGGAAGTCTATCATGAAGACGGCCACATGCATTACGAACACATCTACGGTCATGAGCCCCATGCCCATTTTCGCTGTCTCTCCTGTCGCCGGGTAGAGGAGTTCAGAGACGAGAGACTGGAGGAGGTGGCCCGGGAGTACGCCGAAAGATACGGTGTGGAGATCAAAATGACCCGTTTCGAAATCCTGGGGTATTGTTCCTCCTGTCGGGGAGAGGAGGGGTAGGTATGGGTTTTCGCTGGCGCTGGAGGTTCGGAAGAAAGAATCGCTGTCCGGAAGATCCCGAACAGCTTTGTCCCCGCCTGGAAAATCTCATTACGCTGGATGAGCTCAGGACCGGGGAGGAGGCCATCATCGTAAAGGTCCTGGGTAACGGGGCCTTTCGTCAGCGGCTTCTTGAGATGGGTTTTCTGCCCGGAACCCGTATCCGGGTCATCCGTTATGCTCCTCTGGAGGATCCCGTGGAATACGAGATCAAGGGTTACCACGTAGCGCTTCGCCACGAGGAAGCGGCCAGGGTTCTGGTGGAAAGATGTCCGAAGTCGTAGTGGCTCTGGCCGGCAACCCCAATGCCGGCAAGACCACCATCTTTAATCGGCTCACCGGGGCCCGTCAGAAAGTGGGCAACTGGCCCGGGGTCACGGTGGAAAAAAAGGAAGGCGAGCTTAGGGCCGGTTCTTTACTCTTCCGCATCGTGGATCTGCCCGGAATTTATTCCCTCACCCCCTATTCTCTGGAGGAGGTCATCGCACGAAACTTTATCCTGGAGGAAGCTCCCCGGATTATCCTGAACGTGGTGGACGCTTCCAATCTTGAGCGCAATCTTTACCTCACGGTCCAGCTCATGGAGCTCGGGAAACCCATGGTCCTGGCCCTCAACATGATAGACGTGGCCAAGGCCAGAGGGCTTTACGTGGATGTGGAGACCCTTTCCCGGTTGCTGGGTATTCCGGTGGTGCCCACGGTGGGAACCAAGGGTCTGGGAATGGAGGATCTGGTGGAAACCCTCAGGGCGGTGGCGGAAGGGGAGAGGGAAAGCCGTCCGGTACACCTCAATTACGGAAGGGAAATCGAGAATGCGCTGGCGGAACTCACAGAGGCTCTTTCGAACCTGAATGTTCTTCCGAGCTATCCCCGTCGATGGCTGGCCCTCAAGCTTCTTGAGGGCGATCGGGAAGTCCTAGAGCGTATACGGAAGGAACCGGGGGCCGAAGAGCTTCTGGCGAGGCTCAATGAGCTTACCGAAAGGCTCACCCGGATTTTTGACGAGTCTCCGGAAGCCCTGATCGTGGAGGCCCGGTACGGTTTCATTTCCGGAGCCTTAAGGGAGGCCGTGAGGGTCTCGGCCATCTCCCGCAAGACCCTTTCCGAACGGCTGGACGACGTCCTCACTCACCGGGTCCTGGGGTTTCCTATTTTTATAGGCTTTATGTATCTTCTCTTTTATCTGACTTTCAAGCTCGGGGCCTATCCGGTGGCCTGGCTGGAGAGGGGGCTGGAGTTTTCCGAGGAGTTGCTCCGGGCCAGCCTGCCGCCGGGCTTGCTCCGCGAGATCCTGGTTGAGGGCGTCCTGGGAGGGGTGGGGGGAGTCCTGGTCTATCTCCCCAACATCCTCCTTCTCTTTCTGGGGATAAGTCTTTTCGAGGACACGGGGTATCTGGCCCGGGCGGCCTTTATCATGGATCGGGTCATGCATTCCTTGGGGCTTCACGGCAAGGCCTTCATACCTCTTCTTATGGGCTTCGGTTGCAACGTCCCGGCCATTCTGGCCACCCGGACCATGGAAAATCCCCGGGAGCGCCTTCTTACCATCCTCATCAACCCCCTCATGAGCTGTTCGGCCCGTTTCCCGGTTTACGTGCTTTTTGCCGGAACCTTTTTCCGGGGGCACGAGACCCAAGTGGTCTTCGGCCTTTACGCCCTGGGGATCGTGCTGGCCGCTCTGGTGGCCCGGGTCTTCGGTCGCATTCTGATCAGGGAGGAGGACACACCCTTTGTCCTGGAGCTTCCTCCCTATCGTTTGCCCACGGTAAGGGGGC
>JALWCD010000061.1:6620-12420 GCA_027036915.1 Thermodesulfatator sp.
TTCTTCATGTGTGGGATCGGACCAGGGTCTATCTTCGGAAAATGGGCGGGGTGATCCTGGTGGCTTCGGTTCTGCTCTGGGTCTTTTCGGCCTTTCCCCGGGACGGAGCCCGGCCCCCGGAGCTTTCCCAAAGTTACATCGGCCGGGTGGGGCAGATCATTGAACCCGCACTTGAGCCGCTGGGGTTCGATTGGCGTATGAGCGTGGCCCTGGTTACCGGTTTCGTGGCCAAGGAGGTGGTGGTCTCTTCCCTGGGCGTGCTTTACAAGGCCGGGGAAGAGAGTACGCAAACGCTTGAGGAGGCCCTGAGGGCTTCCGGACTTTCTCCGGCTGCGGCTCTGGCCTTCATGGTTTTCGTCTTACTTTATGTACCCTGCGTGGGAACGCTTGTGGCCATCTGGAAGGAGACCGGGAGCCTCCGGTATCCCCTCATAAATATAGGTTATCAGCTGATCCTGGCCTGGATTGTGGCCTTCCTTACTTATCGTCTGGGAATCCTTGTGTTAGGATAGATTCTGGAGGAGGCCTCACATGCTGGACATAAGGCTCATCAGGGAGAAGCCGGACTGGGTGAAAGCCCGCCTGGCCACCCGGGGCGGGGAATATCCGGTGGATCGGATTCTTGAGCTTGACGCCGAAAGGCGGCGTCTGATAGCCGAGGTGGATGGTCTTCGCCACGAGCGCAAAACCCTTTCCGAGGAGATCGGACACCTGAAAAGACAGGGGGAGGAGGCCCCGGAGCTGGTAGCCCGGGTGAAGGAAATCGGTGAGAGACTCAAGGCCCTTGAGGAACGTCTGCGGGAAATAGAAGGGGAACAGAAACGTCTTCTTCTCGAGATCCCCAATCTCCCCCACGAAAGTGTGCCCTTAGGGGAGGACGAGACTAAGAACCAGGTGGTCAAGCGCTGGGGGGATCTTCCGGAATTTGATTTTGAACCCCGTCCTCACTGGGAAATCGGGGTCAGACTCGGGATTCTGAATTTTGAGCAGGCGGCCAAGATCACGGGGTCGCGCTTTGTGGTTTATCACGGGGCCGGAGCCCTTCTTGAACGGGCCCTCATCAATTTTATGCTCGATCTTCATACCCGCAAACACGGCTATCGAGAGGTTCTGCCCCCTTTTATCGTGAATGAGAACACCCTGATCGGTACCGGACAGCTTCCCAAGTTCAAGGAGGATCTCTTCAAGCTGGAGGACTGGGACTATTATCTCATTCCCACCGCTGAGGTTCCGGTGACCAATCTTCACCGGGATGAGATCCTCCCGGAGGAGGTTTTGCCTCTTTATTATACGGCTTATACTCCCTGTTTTCGCTCCGAGGCCGGGGCTCACGGGCGCGACACCCGGGGCATCATCCGACAGCACCAGTTCAACAAGGTGGAACTGGTGAAAATCACCTCCCCGGAGAGTTCCTACGAGGAACTTGAGAGCCTTCTTCTTGATGCCGAGGAGGTGTTGCAGCTGCTCGGGCTTCCCTACCGGGTGGTTCTCCTCTGCACCGGAGATCTGGGCTTTTCGGCGGCCAAGACTTACGATATCGAGGTCTGGGCCCCGGGTCAGAAGAGGTTTGTGGAGATTTCGTCCTGTTCCAATTGTGAAGATTTTCAGGCCCGTCGGGCCAACATCCGCTATCGTCCCAAAGGCGGCGGCAAACCCCGGTTCGTCCATACTTTGAACGGTTCCGGGGTAGCCGTGGGGCGCACCGTAATGGCCATTCTGGAAAACTATCAGCAAGCCGACGGCTCGGTGGTGATCCCGGAGGTGCTTCGCCCTTACATGGGAGGTCTTGAACGCCTGGAAAGCAGAGCCTCTTGACAGGGAGGAAGCATTTTTTTAATTTTAGGATTGAATCTGGTTCCCCGGTAGCTCAATCGGCAGAGCGGCGGGCTGTTAACCCGTAGGTTGCAGGTTCGAGTCCTGCCCGGGGAGCCAAAAATTCCCGAAAAGTTCCCTACTTACGAAACACCCCACCTCACCGGCTTATTGAGTTTGAGGCGTTTGGCTTCGGAGGCGGAGAAGCCGCGGTATTTTTGTCGTCAGCGGTAGATGGTTTGTTTGGAGATGCCGTATTTTCGGGCCGTAGCGGCTACGAAATTTCCCGGGGTCTCTGCCTCGGCCAGGATTCTTATGATCTGGTCGATGGTAAAGCGTTTCTTCATGGTGCCCCTCCTGATTCTTAGTATTTTCGCCTGACATAAAAGTTGTGCAAAAAAATGGGGGCACTTCATATGAGGAAAGGTACTAGGAGCGTCTAAGGAAGGGTGCTTGATTCACAAAAAAAGGCCTCCAAAAAATCCGGGGCGGTTCAAAAATCGTCAATTTTTGGGGTGACCGGTGGGATTCGAACCCACGATCCCCGGGGCCACAGCCCGGTGCTCTGACCAGCTGAGCTACGGTCACCACCGAAGACACTCTTAAAATAACCCTTGAATCCGGGACTTGCAACCCCGAAAGGCTTTAGAGCCCATCCCCCGGACTAGCCGGAAGATGGGTTTTCGTTTATGCTTCAGCCCGAAAGAACCTTCAAATTCCGAGGGAGGTTCGAGATGATACCACGTTATACCCGTCCGGAAATGGCCAAACTCTGGAGTCCGGAGGAGAAACTCCGGGCCTGGCTTCTGGTGGAGGTCCTGGCCTGCGAGGCCTGGGCCAAACTCGGCCGGGTCCCGCAGGAGGCCCTTAAAATAATTCAGGAAAGGACCCGCAAATACCTCGAAGAGGGTTTTTCCTCCGAGGACGTAGCCCGGGTGGAGGAAATCGAAAAGGAGACCCGGCATGATGTCATCGCCTTCCTCACTTACATGGAAAGGATCATCGGCCCGGAAGGCCGCTATCTCCACCTGGGTATGACCTCCTCGGACATGCTGGACACCGCCATGGCCTGGCTCATGAAAAGGGCCCTGGAGATCATCATCGAGGACGTGAAGGCCGTGATGGAGGTCCTAAAAGCCCGGGCCTTCGAACACAAGGACACGGTCATGATCGGGCGCACCCACGGAATTCACGCCGAGCCCATCACCTTCGGACTCAAGCTGGCCCTCTGGTACGAAGAGATGCGGCGGAACCTCCGGCGCCTTTCCGCGGCGCTGGAGGCCATCTCTTACGGTAAGATCTCCGGGGCCGTGGGGACCTTCGCTCACCTTGAACCCGAGGTCGAGGCCTACGTATGCGAGAAGCTGGGATTGAAGCCCGCTCCCATCTCCAATCAGATCATTCAGCGGGACCGCTACGCCGAATATATGGCCGCGCTGGCCATTTTAGCGGGCACGGTGGAGAAGATCGCCACCGAAATTCGGCACCTTCAGCGTACGGAAGTCCTTGAGGCCGAAGAATATTTCGCTAAGGGCCAGAAGGGCTCCTCGGCCATGCCGCACAAGCGTAATCCCATCCTCTCGGAAAACCTTTGCGGGCTGGCTCGCCTGGTAAGGGGCTACCTCACCCCGGCGCTTGAAAACATGGCGCTGTGGCATGAGCGGGACATCAGCCACTCCTCGGTGGAGCGGGTCATTGTGCCCGACGCCACTACCGCCGCGGACTTCATGCTGAAGCGCCTGGAGGGACTCCTGCGCAACCTGGTGGTTTACCCGGAACGCATGCGTCGCAATCTGGAGCTTCTCCGGGGGCTCATCTACTCCCAGCCCCTGCTCCTTGCCCTCACGGAAAAAGGCCTCCCCCGGCAGGAAGCCTATCGGCTGGTGCAGCGCAACGCCATGGAGGTCTGGCAGGATCCCGCCAAGAACTTCCGCGATCAGGTGCTCTCGGACGCGGAGATCCTGAAACACCTCTCCCGGGAAGAAATCGAAAAACTCTTTGATCTTAAACGCTACCTCCGACACGTGGACACCATATTCGACCGGGTCTTTGGGCATGCCTGAAAGGCCTCTTCTGGTGGTGGCGGGCCTGATTCGGGATGAGGCCGGCCGGGTACTCCTCACCCGCCGGCCTCCGGGCAGGGTTCGAGCCGGACTCTGGGAATTCCCCGGAGGAAAAGTTCGCCCGGGGGAATCCCCGGAGGAGGCCCTCCAGCGGGAACTTCGAGAGGAACTGGGGCTTGAGGTCCGCGTAATACGGGAGGTGGCCCGTGTGCGACACGCCTATCCCGAGCTCACCATCGAACTTTTGCTCTTCGAAGTGGAAGCCTGGAACTCTCCCCGGGGTCTGGAAAACCAGGAAATAGGCTGGTTTTCCCCCGAAAGGCTTGAAAATATTCCTCTATGTCCCGCAGACAGAGAACTCTTGGCCCTTCTCCTTCCCAAATTCTAACCCTCGTGGTATAAAAGCTCAAAAGTCTTTAAGGAGGGGGGTTTTATGCACCTTATGGCCCGGGTCAAAAATATCATTCTCTCCCCCGCTAAGGAGTGGGAGGTCATTCGGGGGGAGGAGATCACGCTCGGCGAGCTTTATCTCCACTATGCCCTGGTTCTTGCTCTCGCTTCCGCTCTGGCGGGGTTCCTGGGGCAGGCTTTCTTCGGTTTTTCCATGCTCCACATGCACGTAAAGATACCCGCAGGCGTGGCCCTGGGGAGGTCAATCTTTCAGGCCGTAGCGGGTCTGATCAGCCTGGTGGTTACGGCTTATGTCGTGGATTATCTTGCTCCCCGTTTTGAGGGTGAGAGGGATATGCTGGCCTCCCATAAGCTGGTGGTCTTTTCGGCCACTCCCAGCTGGCTGGGAGGCCTTTTAAA
Organism: Thermodesulfatator sp.; assembly: GCA_027036915.1. Classification (GTDB taxonomy): domain Bacteria; phylum Desulfobacterota; class Thermodesulfobacteria; order Thermodesulfobacteriales; family Thermodesulfobacteriaceae; genus Thermosulfurimonas_A. The sequence goes on from JALWCD010000061.1 coordinate 11,306, forward strand.
TATCATCCCTCCGCTCGGCATACTCGGGGCCCTTTTTAGCCTTTACGGGCTGTATCTTTTTTATTCCGGAGCCCCGATAATCAAAAAAATTCCTCCGGAAAAGGCCGCCCTCTTTACCCTGACCATCACTGTAGTAGTCTTTCTGATCTTCTTCCTGCTGGGTTTCCTCCTGGCCCCTTTCCATTTCAGGTACATGGGGTAGAGAAGGGGCTTGCATCCCGGAGAAACCGGGCTATATTTGTATCCCGGTGGGCGGTTAGCTCAGTGGTAGAGCGTCATCCTCACACGGTGGAAGTCGCTGGTTCGAATCCAGCACCGCCCACCAAAATTTTTTAAGGTAAACTCCTTGCTCCCGGAGGCTTCCGGGGGCCGAAAGACCGAGGGGAGGTAGAGAATGATCGAATACCGTCGTCCCAAACGCATTCGGAAGTACGAAACCCTCTTTATTATTCATCCCGACCGGGTGGAGGAACGGCAGGAGGTTCTGGAGAAGCTTTCCCGGCTGATTGAGGAAAACGACGGCGGCGTCCTAAAGGTGGATGAGTGGGGCCTGCGCAAACTGGCCTATCCCATCGAGAAGAAAAAACAGGGCTATTATATCCTGGTCGAATTCTTCGGTAATGCGGAACTGCCTTCCAAAATCGAGTACCTCTTCCGGGTAGACGAGCGGGTGATCCGTTTCATAGTGGTGAAACTCGAAGACCGTTATCAACCCGAAGAGGAGGCCGTGGCGGAAGCGGTTTAAAAATTTAACCCAGGAGGAAACTATTATGGCGGACAATCCCACCGTTAAAAGGCGTTTTTTTCCTCGTAAAAAAGTTTGCAAGTTCTGCGCCGATCCCAATCTGAAGATCGACTACAAGGATCCCGAGGTCCTCAAGCCCTTTTTGACCGAGCGGGGCAAGATCATCCACCGGCGCCAGACCGGGACCTGCGCCTATCACCAGCGGCGGCTTACCACCGCCATCAAAAGGGCTCGTATCATGGCTCTTCTGCCCTTCGTGGCCGAACTGGAACCCGAAGAGATCATCCGCATGGGAGGCTAATCATGGAGGTCATCCTGCGTACCCATGTGCCCAAGCTGGGAAATCCCGGAGACGTGGTCCGGGTAAAGG